>JAHJTU010000087.1 GCA_018829485.1 Nanobdellota archaeon
ATAAAGTGATTTTGAATTCAGAAGGTCAGGAATTTGTTTGGGTTACTCTAAAAGAAGCATTAAAATTACCAATTGAGCCATATACAAAAAGAACTATCCAAGAATTCATAAAAAAATTTCCAAAAGATTTCTAAAACAAAAAAAATAAAAAAAGAAAAAGCAAAGGTAAACCCCTGCCTTAAATTTTAATTTATTTATTTAATTTGGTTTTATTTTTTTCCAAGTGTTATTTCAATTGTGCTTACTTTGATTTTTTTACCTTCTTTGTCTTCGAATTCTTCACTGTCTATTTTGATGTGTTTTACACCAACCCCGTGTTCTTTAAGGAATCTCTTACTTGCAACTTCTGCAACATCTACTGCTCTGCTGATGAATTTCCCTCTTGCTTTCACTGTTACTTCCTTGAAATTTTTTGTTGTGAACTGCATCACAACACCTGTGACATAGTTCATAAATGGTTTGTTACCAATAAAAATTGTACTTTCTTCGTTTTTTGTTTTTACAGCTTCTGCCATCTTATATCCTCCGTAAATTTTGTTTTTTTGTTTTTAATGCTCAAGGCATTATCATGAGTTATTTATTTGATTTCTTTGCTAATTGTGTAACATGTCCTGTAATTGAATTTCTGAATTTCTTTGAGGTTTCAATAAATTTATCAACTACTTTTTTGTTCTTTTCAAAATCTGTTGTAAATAATTTCTTGTGCTCTTCGAAAAGCTTTTTAGCTGTTCTCTTGATTTGCAATGATTTTACTCTGCCCATTGTTCTATTTAAAGTTTATCCTCCATTGATTTTATTGTTATTCCTAATTCTGATGCCCTTTCTTCTGTTTTCTTAGAAAATTTTCCTGTAGTAAGGAAAATTAAAGGTAATTTCTTTTCTTGGCTTTTATAGTATGCCAATGTTAAATCACCAGGGTTAATAACCTTTTTATTTTTTGCTATTGCGAAAAAATTGATTTTTCCTAAAGAAGATACAAGTTGCAATACAAGTTCAACTTCCCTGTCTTTTCTTATGACATTCTCTTCTAAAATCTCAACTTTATTTTCATCAAGGAATTTCTTTAATTCTGGAATAAAGTCTATTTTTATCCTTCTCTCTTTTTCTCTTACTTTTCTTTCTTTAATTACTGGCTTTTTCTCTCTTACTTTTTCTTCTGTTATTTCTGGCCTTTCTGATTCTTTTATTTCCTGTATTTCTGCTTTCTGAATTTCTATTGCCTTTTCAAGCCCTATTTCTTTTTTCTCTTGTATTTTATCTTGTATTATTCCTATGTCTTCTCTTGGTTTTTGAGAAACTGTAAGTAGTTTTTCTACAGCTCTTGTTGCTTCTTCCTGAGAAAGAGAAAACCATTTCCATAATAGCTTTTTTTCTTCTCCAACTTTAACACTTAATGGAATAGAGAAGTCTTTTGTGTTTCTTAATGCAACTTTTTCAGCTAATTCTAGTTTTTCATCAATTAGAATTCCCTCTCTTTTTAGTTTTTCACATGTTTGTTTTTCAATAGAAGGAAGATGATTCATAAAATCCAATAATCTTGATTTTTCTCCTTCAGGATAATACAAAGGACTCCCACCAATTTTCAAACTACTTGCTTTTAACAATTTTTCAGAGATTAATTGAGAAAGCAATGCAGAAGCAAATAAAGGAGGAATATTAATTTCTTTTGCAACCTGAGAAGGCATACTAGGTCCTCTTCTTCTTATAAATTCCAAAGCTTTATTTTTAGCTTCTTCAAAATTTATTTTTTCCTCAGCCATTTTAATACTATTTATTTTATGCTTTATAATTAAAATTTAGGGTTTTCTCCAAGCTATCTCATAATATGTTATATCAGATTCATTATCAACAATTGCAATTAATAAGTGTTTTCTTGTTGAATGTGCTACCCTGTTTTTTGCAGCAAATTCATGCCATGTTAATATTGTATTTTCATGAACAGGATAAAGAATCCATTTTGCATGATCCTGTCCTGGTTTTATTCCTTTATCATAAACCCTGAAATCTGCTCCAAATTTTAATGCTGTTTTAACAATATATCCCCTGTTTCTCATGTCTCTAAAAACCAAGTACTTAGTATAAAAGTTTGATTCTAATTCTGATGCTTTTTTTTGGAATTCTTCAGTATTTAGTGATTTCTTTCCAAAAAAGACTTTTACTTTTCCTTTTTCAAACAAGTAAAGTGCTTCAACAAGAGAATAATTAATCTTATCTTCTCCTAATTCTCCGAAACTAGATTTTTCACATAATTCTTTAGCTGATTTCTCATTACTATAAACTCTTTCTCCAGCTAAGAAAATCTTGAAAGCTTTGAATTTTTCCTTTACTGTTTGGCTTTTACTTTGTTTTATGGTTTTGACTTTCTTTGCTCTTGCTCTTGTATTTGCTCTTGCTTTTGCGCTTTTCCTTACTTGTACTTTTGCTGCCATCTTGCTATAAGTCTTAGAAGCTATTTAAAATTTTGGCTTCAAAAACTTTAAAACCCTAATTTGCTTATTGCTTGTATGATTAAAATAACATTCTTGGGAACAGCAAGTGCAATTCCAACTCCAGAAAGAAATCATCCTGCTATTTTACTTAGTTATAAGAATGAAAATATTCTTGTTGATTGTGGTGAAGGCACTCAAAGGCAATTCTATAAAGCAAAGATTTTTCCAACAAAAATTACAAGATTATTAATAACACATTGGCATGGAGATCATGTTTTGGGTATTCCTGGTTTGTTGCAGACATTGGCTTTTTCACATTATTCTAAAGAATTGCAAATTTATGGTCCTAAAGGAACAAAGTATTTTATTGCACATATTTTGAAGTCATTTAAATTCATGTATAATATAAAAATTAAAATCCATGAAATTAATGGGGGTAAGATTATTGATGAAAAGGATTTTTGTGTTTATGCACATAAATTAAAACATACTAATACTCTTGGATACAGATTTGAAGAGAAAACTAAAAGGAAAATCTTGTTATCTAAGTTAAAGAAGTATGGTTTGAAACAACATCCTATTTTAAAGAAACTGCAAGAAGGAAATGATATTATTTATGAAGGCAAGAAGATTAAAGCAGATAATGTAACCAAAAAAATTTTAGGTAAGTCAGTTGCTTTTATTTTTGATACTGGTTATTGTAGTAATGCATTAAAACTTGCTGAAAATGCTTCTGTTGTTATTAGTGAAGCAACATTTCTTACTGATTTGGAAGCAAGAGCATCTGAAGTTGATCATCTTACAGCTAAG
>JAHJTU010000088.1 GCA_018829485.1 Nanobdellota archaeon
CCCTGGGGGAGACATGCTTAGTGGAAGGAAAGAGTTACTAAGGATGCCCCCCCTGGGGAAAAAGAGGTAATAATGCCAAGAATAAGTTGTATTTAAACTTTTCGGTTATTCATCTTGGAGTAGTTACACATTTTAGAGAATGCAGAAGTTCTTAGTAAAAGTCTAATAAGATTTATATAACTAAGAGCTAAATATTAGTATGACAAAAGAGGATATAGAAGATTTAGGTGGAAATTTTGATGAGGATTTTGATGTTTCAGAGTCATTATCAGAGGCAGATACAAAAACTAAAAGCCAGAAAATAAATCCTTTTAATTACAATAGAAGTAATGGTAATGGAAAACTTGGACATGAAGAGATTTATAATCTTATTACAAGCGATGAAATAAGCTGGCAGGCAATTATTTATGATTTAATAAAAAGCGAGCAATTAGATCCTTTGGATATTGATTTTATAATGCTTTCTCAGAGTTTTCTTGATAAAATCAGGCAATTAGAAGAACATAATTTCTTTGTTTCTGGAAAAGTTCTTCTTGCTGCATCCATGTTATTAAGAATGAAAGCAGACAGAGTTTATGATCAGTTAAGTTATTTTGATGAACTTTTATTTGGCAAAGAAGAATTAGCAAACAAAGAGCTTGAAAGGATTTTTATTTCAGATGATGAATTGCCATTAATTTTGCCAAAAACACCTCTTGCAAGAATGAGAAAAGTTACAATAGATGAACTTATGACAGCATTGAATAAAGCAATTGAAGTTGAAACAAGAAGATACAGAAAGCATGATTTATTTCTTGAAGCTGAAAGAGATGCTGCTATTGTTCTTCCAAAAATAAGAATTAATATTACAAAGATGATTAAAGAACTTCATCAAAAAATTAAGGATTTCTTTTTATCCAAAACAGGACAAAAATTAGCTTTTTCTGAATTAGCTGGAAAAACAACAGAAGAAAAGATTTCAACATTCATACCTTTACTTCATTTAGATAGCAGAGAGAAAATTACATTAGAACAGGAAAAAGCATTTGATGAAATTTACATTTATTTGTTTAAAAAGAATCAGGAACAAGATTCTTAGTTTCTTAAAAACCTAAATCTCTTTCACTAGTGAATTTAAATAATAAATCAGTATTAAAACAACTTCTCTCAAAGAATCTTGCTAATCTGCTATTGCCCCTAGTATTATCTTCAATTATTTTTCTTACTCTTTCTCTTGAAATTCCATATCTATTTGCTAATGCTTGCATTGTTATACCATCCCCATTTAATTTATCAAGAATAATATCAACATGTTTTGGATTTACAACATATTTTCTTATTGCCTTTTCTATCTTGTCTAATCCTATATCTGCAGTAGTTTTATCTTCAACACTTGTTTCTTTAGAGCTAATGTAATCTCTTAAACCCCAAGAGTTTTCTAATTCTTCATTTAATGGTTTATCAAGAGATGTTATTTTTCTATTATTTATTTCTATTAAATATGAAACATCTTTTTCTTTTAATCCAGAATACTCAACAATATTTTCTAATGTTATTTCTTTATTGTCATCTGTTATTTTTTTAATTGCTTTATTAAATTTTGGAAATTGATCAACCATATGGGTGGGAGTATGAATAAGATATTTGCCCATAACCTCTCTTCTTAAGTTAGCTTTAATATCATTTACAGCATATGTTGCTAGTTTTGCTCTTTTTGGATCATATTTTCTTATAGCTCTTAATAATCCTATATTTCCTATTTGACATAAATCATCAAAATCAAACCCCAATGTGTTGAAAAAAAATGAAAATCTAGATGCTTCTTTTTTTACTAGTTTTTCATTAGCTTTAATTATTTCATCTTCCCAATAACTTTTTTCTTCCTCTGTTTTTGCTTTGTGATATTTCTCAAAAAGATACTGATTTTCTTTGTGCTTTTCAGTATGCTTTGTTACATAGGTTTTTTCTTGTTCTTGTGCTGTATCTTTATAGGGCATTTTTCTAGTTTTTCTTTGCTTTTTCTTATAATTCTCAAAGTATAGAAACCTTTAAAAGTTTTAAAGCTTGTTTATTAGCATGGTAAGGAATATTCTTGGATTCATTCTTGCATTTGTAGCTGGTATTTTTGCTATATTCCAGGGTTATCAAGGTTTTTCAGGAGCAAGCATTACAGGGAATGTTATTGGTGTTTCAATTGCATCAGGAGCAAGTAGTTTAGCCATAATCTTGGGTGTATTACTTATTATTGGCGGATTTTTAATGATAGTAAATGAGACAATGAAATTTGGTGGAATTCTTGTTATTGTTTTGGGTGTATTAGCTGCATTTGCAACATTTGGAAGTTCAATTGTTCCAGCATTAATTGCAGTTGTTGGTGGATTATTAGGAATGACTGCTGAGTGAG
>JAHJTU010000089.1 GCA_018829485.1 Nanobdellota archaeon
ATTTTTATGATATAAAAATTTAACTATAATAATCTTTTTAACCTTGAAAATCTTTCTGCTTTTATGAAATACTCTGAACTTGCTCAGTTATATGAAAAACTTGGAGCAACAACAAAAAAACTTGAGAAAAGAGATATTCTTGCTGAATTCTATAAGAAAGCAAGTGATTTGAGCATTATTGTTAAATTATCACAGGGAATTATTGGTGTTGATTTTGGTGTTGCAAAGCAAATGATGAAAGATGTTATTAAGAAAGCTTATGGTGCATCTGATTCTGAAATAATTCATAAGTTCAAGGAAACAGGTGATTTAGGAAAAGTTGCAGAGTATTTTACTTCTCATAGAAAACAGAGAACATTGCAGCATCATGAATTAAGTGTAAGAAAAGTTTATGAAAATCTTATGAAACTTCCTTCTTTAACTGGACAAGGAAGTGTTGAACGCAAGGTTGATTTAATTGCGGAATTATTAAGTAATGCATCTTCTTCAGAAGCAAGATATATTGTGAGAACTGTTATTGGTGATTTAAGAGTTGGTGTTGCTGAAGGTATTATAAGAGATGCAATTGCTAAGGCATTTAATCAAGAGAGCAAGGATGTTGAAAGAGCTTATGATTTCTTAGGTGATTATGGTGAAGTTGCAGAAAGAGCATCAAAAGGAAAAATAAAAGCAGAAATAGAAATTGGCAAGCCAGTAAGAGTTATGTTAGCTGAAAGAAGCAAGGGTTTGAAAGAAGCATTAGAAAAATTTGAAAATCCTGCATTGGAATTGAAATATGATGGTTTTAGATTATCAATACATAAAGAAGGAAAAGATGTATGGCTTTATTCTAGAAGAAATGAGAATGTTACAAAGCAGTTTCCTGAATTAGTTGAATTTGCAAGAAGTAATATTAAAGCAAAAGAATGCATAATTGAAGGAGAAGTTCTTGCAGTTGATAAGCATGGGAGGTCATTGCCATTTCAAAGATTAAGCAGAAGAGTGCAGAGAAAGTATCATATTGAAAAAATGTCCATAGAAATTCCAATTCAGATGAATTTCTTTGATATTATTTATTTAAATGGAAAAAATATGATGCATGAAAAACTTTCTGTTAGATGGCATGCTTTGAAGAAAATTATTAAGCAAGTAAAAGAAAAATTTCAGCTTGCAGAACATATTGAGACAAAAAATCTGAAGCAGGCTGAGAAATTCTATGCTTATTCATTAAAAAAAGGACAAGAAGGTTTGATTATTAAAAATCTTGATGCATTTTATCAGCCTGGAAAAAGAGTTGGTTACTGGTTAAAAGTAAAACCAATTCTTGAACCCTTAGATTTAGTTATTGTTGGTGGAGAATGGGGTGAAGGAAAAAGAACAAAATGGTTAGGAAGTTTGCTTCTTGCATGTAAAGGAAAAGGCAAGTTTTTAGAAACAGCAAAAATGGGTTCAGGATTAACTGAAAAGCAGCTTGAAGAAATGACAAGAAAACTAAAGTCATTAATTATTGAAGAGCATGGCAATCATGTAATAATAAAGCCAAAGATTGTTATTGAAGTTGGTTATGAAGAAATTCAAAGAAGTCCCAAGTATCCTACTGGTTATGCATTAAGATTTCCAAGATTACTGAGATTAAGAGAACAGGAAAAAACAGCAGATGATGTTAATACTCTTCATGATATTGAAAAGCTCTTTAATCAACAGAAAAAGGTAAGGAGTTAAGCATAATCGCAATAAGAAGCTTCAATAAGTTTTTTTTCAGTCACAGAAAGAATTCTAGCATTTCTATTATTTCTAATATCTTCATCTAATCTAAATCTTAGTGTTTGTAAATTCATTCCAATTCCACTAGATTCAGCATAAAGCTCAAATATTTTGTATATCAAATAATCTTCTTCCTTCATTTTTTTCTTGTTTCTTCTTCCTTTTAATACATCAAAAAAAGAATCATTAATTTGTACATTAAGATATTTTTCTTTTTCATCTCTTCTTGTCATTATATCTGATAATGCATCAAGCACAAGTCCTATTCTGTTTGTTCTCTGTAAAACTTGTTTGCCCTTTGGTGTATTGTATGCAGCTACATAATACTTATTTCTAACAATGTTATAAGTACCAAAATTAGCACTAAGCAATTCTAATGATTGCACATTTTGAGATTCTTGTCTTTCATCCATTTCCTTAGCCTAACTCTAAATACTTGGAACCCTTTATAAAGTTAACCACTTCAAAGTTTTAATGTTTTTAAACAAATGTTTAAATATCTTTCTAACTCTTTTTAAAGTATTTATAAAGCCAATTTAAAAGTTTTTTGGTTTTGTTGTTTTTTAATAAGGAAAATCGGGGAAAGAAAATGACTAAAAAATCTAATTTGAAAATACAAAATATTGTTGCTACAGCTTCCTTAGGAAAGAAAGTCCCTTTAGTGAAATTTGCTTCTTCCCAGCCAGATAGTGAGTATAATCCAGAACAATTTCCAGGATTAGTATTGAGAATTAAAAAGCCTAAGTCAGCAGTTCTTGTTTTCTCTTCTGGAAACCTTGTATGCACTGGAACAAAAAGTGTTGCTCAAGTAAGAGAAGTAATTGGTAAGGTTATTGGAAAATTAAGAAAGATTAAGATTAATATTAGGGGTAAACCAAGAATAAATGTACAGAATATTGTTGCATCTGGAAGTGTTGGATTAAATCTTGACTTGAATTATTTGACAATTAAAATGGATAACACAGAATATGAACCAGAACAATTTCCAGGATTAGTATATAAATTGCCTGAAATTAATGCAACTTTCTTGCTTTTCAGCAATGGAAAGCTTGTGTGCACTGGAACAAAGAACAGGCCTCAATTAGATCACGCAATGAAGCTGCTAGTGAAAAATTTAAAAAGTTTGAAAACATAACTTTTTTTACTTTTTTTATTTTTAAAATAGGGGGAAGAAATGCAAACAGAAGATTTAATTTTAGAAGCAAAACAATTTTTTGAAACTAATAAAGCCCTAATTGGAAAAGCATCAAAAGACGGAGAAAAGAGTGTTTTTGTGGAATTTAATACTCTTGTTGATCATAATCCTGCTTTTGCTGAAGTTCTTTTACAAAAGCCTGAAGAGATGTTTAGAATTCTTGATATTGCTTTAAATGAAACTGGTTTAATAAAAAATGCAAAAACAAGGGTGTTTAATCTTCCAGAAATGCAGTATATTAGAGTAAGAGATGTAAGAAGTAAACATCTTGGTAATTTTGTTTATGTTGAGGGTTTAGTAAGGCAAGCAAGTGATGTTAGACCACAAGTTATATCAGCAAAATTCGAATGTCCTGCTTGCGGTTCTACTTTAAGTGTTTTGCAAGTTGAAAAACAATTTAGAGAGCCATTTAGATGCTCTTGTGGAAGGAGAGGAAAATTCAAATTAGTTGGAAAAGAATTAGTTGATGCTCAAAGACTTGTAATTGAAGAATCTCCAGATGCATTAGAAGGTGGAGAACAACCAAGAAGATTAGATGTTTTTCTTAAAGAAGATTTAGTTGAGCCAAAAATGGAAAGAAAAACAACACCAGGAAGCAGAGTGCGAGCTATAGGTGTTATTAAGGAAATTCCGATTCCACTTAAAAGCGGAGCAATAATGACAAGGTTTAATTTGGCAATGGATGCGAATAATATTATTCCATTAGAAGAATCATATGAAGAATATGATATTACAGAAGAAGATGAAAAAGCAATAAAAGAATTTGCAGAACAAAAAGATGTTTATGAAAAACTTAGAGATATGATTGCACCTTCTTTATTTGGTTATGAAGAAATAAAAGAAGCAATTTCATTACAGCTTTTTGGTGGCATAAAGAAAAAAAGAAGAGATAATACAGTAAGCAGGGGTGATATTCATGTTTTGCTTATTGGTGATCCTGGAACAGGCAAGAGTGTTATGTTGCAGTTTATTTCAAAAAATGCACCTAAAGCAAGATATGTTGCTGGAAGAGCTACAAGTTCTGCAGGATTAACTGCAACTGTTGTTAAAGATGAATTCTTAAGGGGGTGGAGTTTGGAAGCTGGAGCATTAGTACTTGCTAATAAAGGAATTCTTTGTATTGATGAATTGGAAAAAATGGATCCGCAAGATAGGGCAGCTGCACACGAAGCATTAGAGCAACAGCAAGTTACTGTAAGTAAGGCAACAATTCAGGCAACATTAAGAGCAGAAACAACTGTATTAGCAGCAGCAAATCCAAAATTGGGAAGATTTGACACAACAAGATCTATTTCAGAACAAATAGACTTGCCACCAACTTTAATTAACAGATTTGATTTAATTTTTTCATTAAAAGATATTCCACAAAAAGGAATTGATGAAGCAATTGCAGATCATGTTTTAAAGGAACATTCAACAAAGAAAAAAGTACCATTTGACACCAAGTTTTTGAGAAAATATGTTGCTTATGCAAAACAAAAAGTATTTCCACAATTAACAGAAGCAGCAATGAGAGAAATAAAACAATTTTATGTTGAATTAAGAAATAGTGTAACAACAGTTCAAGAAGGAAGACCAATTTCAATTCCAATTTCTGCAAGACAATTGGATGCTTTAATTAGACTTGCAGAAGCATCAGCAAGAGTAAGATTAGGTGATAAAGTAACAAGAGAGGATGCAAGAAGAGCAATAAAGTTAATGCATTACTGCTTGAAACAAGTTGGATTTGATTATGAAACACAGCAATTTGATGTTGATAGAATTTTAACAGGAGTTTCAGCAACAACAAGAAGCAAAATTTTCACAGTCAAAGATGCATTAATAAGATTAGAAGATAGAATTGGAAAGAAGCTTATTCCAATAGAAGATATTAGAAAAGAAGTTTCAGACAAAGGACTTGATCCAGATTCTGTTGATGAAATTATTGAAAAACTTAAAAGGGATGGAGATATATTTGAACCTAAGAAAGGATTTGTTCAGAGAATTTAAACTTTAGAAAAATGTCAGATGATTTTAAAACAAAAGAAGGAGAAATAAATACTGTAGGTAGAATGACAGCTTACAAAGTATGGCTTTCTGATATTAAAGAAAGAGAATTCAAACAGCAACAAGGAGTTCCTTCTCATGTTGATATTAATGGGAGAAGAGTTTCAAGAGTTAATATTATTGCATCTGTTGTTGATAAATTTGTTTCTGAAAACCAAAATTATTCTTCATTAACATTAGATGATGGCTCAGAACAATTAAGACTTAAAGCATTTGCTGATTCAACTGAAATGCTTAATGCAATTGAAATAGGAGATATTATTTTAACAATTGCAAAATTAAGAACTTATAATAATGAAACATATTTGATGCCAGAGATATTAAGAAAAGTTTCTTCTAAAGAAGCATTGTTGAGAAGATTAGAGTTAATTTTAGAACATGGAAAAAGAGAACCTTATACAAGTAAAAGAACAGAACAAACAAGAATAATACAAGAAAAAGAAAGCACAAGCAATCCAGAAGATACATTAAAGGAGAAATTAAGAGCTTTAATCTCAAAATTAGATGAAGGTGAGGGTGTTGAAATAACAAAACTTGAAGAAACATATCCTGACAAAGAAAAATTAGCAAAATTTATTGAAGATTTCTTAAGTGAAGGTGAAGCTTATGAACCTCGCCCAGGCAAGATTAAGTTGATTTAGATTTATTCCTTTGATTCTTTTGTCTGGCCTAATATACCTAATATATTTATCTGTTCACCATATATTATATAAAATCGCTCTAATCCCTCACCTTCATTTGGTCTAGGAATAATTATCTCAATAATAGTTCCTGGCTCAATTAAAGCATCTATAGTTTCTTTATTTATTGGTGTATTTTCTCTTTCCTCTACTTGGATTCCTTTTCTTCCATACCTTGTATCCATGGAAAAAGAATACCTACTGTGCCTTCCATAACCGGCTGGCATATAACTTTCAGAAAAAACAGTTCCTTTCAACTCCATAAAATCTATACTTTTTTCAACACATCCATTTAAAAGAGGCATTGCTAAAAGTGATGCTCCTGCAATTAAACCTTTATACCAGTTTTTCATTTTCCTTAACCTATAATAATATATACCAAAATATTTAAACCTTTTCTTAAAGCAAAACATATAAAAGTTTTTCTGCACTTATTCTGTTATGGATGTTAAAGCTGAGGGATTAGAAACTCTTATTAGAGAATTTGAAGGACCAAATCATGAAGTTAATGGTTATGCTCTTGCATTATTCAGATCTTATGGTCCGGTATTAGAATTAGTTGGAGAGAGAACTTATTGGAATTCTAGGTATGGTGCAGAGTCACACATTATTAATGTTCCATCAAGATTGGAAGTTCTTAATAACAAAGGAGAATGGCAACAACATCCAGTTATTTTTGATCACCATAATCATTTAACTATCTTTTTGGCTGGTAGGGGTTATTATTCCATTTACAATGGAATATCTAATGACAAAAAATTGTATGAGCAAGCCAAAGAAAAGGGGCTAACACAAGGAAGTATCTTTAATTTAAAATTAATTCCAAAAAGAGATTGATAATCCTAACACAAATCTTTCTTTAAAGGCAAACATATAAAAGATTGCTTTTTCTCTGAGAAATATGGATTATGAAAAACTCTTGAATAAAGCATTTTCTGAAATGCCTGAAAGAACAGAAACTAGCGAGAGATTTGAAATTCCTAAGGCAAAGTCTTTTATTCAAGGTAATAAAACAATTTTTGATAATTTCATTCAAATAGCTTCAATATTCAGAAGAGAACAAGAACATTTAATGAAATTCCTTTCAAGAGAATTAGCTGCTCCTGCTCAAGTTGTTGAAAGAAAACTTGTTTTTGTTGGAAAACTAGGCAATGAAAGAATAAACCAAAAAATAGAAGCTTATGCAAAAGAATTTGTAATATGCAGAGAATGTGGCAAACCAGATACAGAATTTGTAAAAAAACAGAGATTCTTATTTGTGCATTGCCTTGCATGTGGGGCAGAACATAGTGTAAGAGCTAAGATTGTGTAATTAAAAAAACGAAAAATGTCAGAAGAAATATTTGTAAAAATACATGAAAGTTACAGGAAAGTTATTGTTATTTGTGATTCTGATTTAATAGGAAAGAAAGTCAAAGAAGGCATAATCCAACTTGATGTTAAAGAGAATTTTTATTCTGGAGATAAAATGTCTGAGCAGGAAATTGCATCATTGATTAAAAACATGGAAAGAGATTTTCCATCTTATAATATTGTTGGCAAAAAAGCAATAAGCTTATGTATAAAAGAAAAGTTAATAAGTGAGCAAGGAGTAAAAACAATATCAGGCATCCCCCATGCTATGGTATTTTGATTTTCAATTTTCAAGATTAAAAAATGGCATATGTAAGACCAAATGAACAAACACCAGAAGAAATAGAGAGAACAAGAACACCTAGGGGCAAAGAAGTTCTTGGTATTCTTGAACAAAGACTTGGTGGAACAAGAATGTTGATAAAATGCTTTGATGGAAATACAAGAGTTTGCAGAGTTCCTGGAAGATTAAAAAGAAGATTATGGCTTAGGGAAGGAGATACTGTTCTTGTTGAACCATGGGAATTTGATTCTGATAAAAAAGGAGATGTTCTTTTTAAGTATACTAAATCACAAGCTGAATGGTTAAGGAGAAAAGGATTCCTAAAAATCTGATTTTAAGATAAGATGGAAAAGTTCGCAATAGAAAGAGAAAAAGTAGGAATTATTATTGGAAAGAAAGGCGCAACAAAAAAACTTCTTGAATATGAAATTGGTGTTAAGATAACAATCTCAAGAACAGGAAATATTAAAATTAATGGTTCTGCAATAAAATCACTAGTTGCAATGAATGTTATAAAAGCAATTTGTTTTGGTTTTCTTGTTGATGATGCTTTGCAATTAATTAACCCAGATTTTATTTTTGAAATTATAAGTGTAAAAGATTTTGCAAAAAGCAAATCAAGAATTAAAGAAATAAAAGCAAGAATTATTGGAAGAAAAGGAAAAGCAAAAAAAACAATAGAGTCTTTAGGAAATATCTTTATTTGTGTTTCAAAAACAAAAATAGGAATTATTGGAAGTGTAGAGGAGGTTTTTTCTGCAAAAGAAGCAATTGAATCTCTTTTAAGGGGTGCAAAGCATGGTAGAATCTATAAATGGATGGAAAATAAGTCAAGATACAATAAAAGAGAGAAAAGAGAAAGTCTTGAGTTTTAGAAAGGTTTAAATATTTTATTTTACAGTTAAATAACAAGAAAAAGAGGAAAAAGAGATAAAGAAAGAGGAAATGGCAGATGAATCACGCGTTGAAGTAATAATAAGAAAGAAACCAGATTTAGATTTACATCCTAGTGGAACACCAGGAGTGCCAACAGTTCCAAGTTCAGGTAGTTCTAAAAGGGATTTTGGAAAATTCTTTAAGATTTTAATTATCATTGCTGTTATAGGGGTAGTTGGCTTTGGTGCTTACAAATTATTCCCAACTGCAACATCTTTTGTTCTTGCAGGTTTTGGAGAAAAGTTTGACTATACTGTTACTGCAAAAGCAGTTGAAACATTCTATGATGAAGGAATAAAAGAAGTATCAATTATAGAAGAAACAGATGCAAAAACACAAAAAGTAGAATCAGATACTGTTGTTAAAATTTTTACTTATGATGGTGATGATTTAAAAGAAGAAACATCTTTTGCAGCTTCTAAGGATGATTCAGTAAGAGTTGAATTTGATTATTTTTCTGGAGAAGGTGGAAGTGCAAGAATTTTTGTTGATGGTGAAAGGGTTTTTAGTGATTTAAGATTGGGTTTAGAAGGAGTTCAAATTCAGTATGAAGCTATAATAGAACAAAAAGTAGAAAGAACAGCAGTACAAGAGGGAACAGCAAGAGTTGCAAGAAATGGAAATGAAAGAAAAATTGCTGAAATTACAGTTATACCAGAAGCACAAAAAGATGGTGAATTAAGTGAAACAACATATGAAGTAACATGCACTGATGAGAATGAAGAAGCACATATTGATGGATATGTTGGTGATGATGAATTTCTTTATGTAAAGTTTGTGTCAGATGTAGCAGAAGAAGCTTAGTTTGAATAAAGAAGGGCTCTTAGATTTCTTAAAGATATTAAAGAATAAAATTAAAAACCTTTAAAAGATAATACTTATTCTGTTACTTATGCCCCGGTAGCTCAGCGGTTAGAGCACACGGCTGTTAACCTTTCTTAGGAAGAAAGCTTAACCAAAGAAAGGAAATAGACACCGTGGGGTCGTCGGTTCGAATCCGACCCGGGGCGCATTGGTCCCGTGGCTCAGCCTGGTTAGAGCGCCACACTGATATGAAGCTTTTTAAAAAAATCTTCGCAAAAACAAGTAGAGCAGAGATGTGGAGGTCCTGGGTTCAAATCCCAGCGGGACCACTTTATATTTTTTAGAAAAAGTTGTTTACAATGGGATACATAAATATAGAAATCAAAGCAAAAACAAATAATCAAGAAAAAATTAGAGAAATTCTGAAATCTAGAAATGCAGACTTTAAAGGTATTGATAATCAGATTGATACTTATTTTAATGTTGCTTCTGGTAGATTAAAATTAAGAGAAGGAAATATTGAAAATTATTTGATTTACTATGAGAGAGAAGATATAGAAGGACCAAAGCAATCTGATGTTATACTTTATGATTTTAATCCAAAATCTTCATTAAAAGAAATATTGAGAAAAACTTTTGGAGTTTTAGTTATTGTTGATAAAAAAAGAGAAATTTATTTTATTGATAATGTAAAATTTCATTTAGACGATGTAAAAGATTTAGGGTATTTCATTGAAATCGAAGCAATTGACAAGTATGGTGATATTGGTAAAGAAAAATTACTTGAACAATGTAACTTTTACCTGGATTTATTTAAAATTCTTAAAGAAGATTTGATTTCAGTTTCATATAGTGATTTATTACTAAAAATAAAATAAAAAAAAGAATTACTCTATCTTCAAACCTTCTTTGACTTTCTTTTCAGGCTGAATAAGAACAACATTTGCTTCTTTTCCTGATTTATGTTCAACTGCTGCAAGTAACATGCCTTCACTTTTTATTCCTCTTAAATTTGCTGGCTCAAGATTTGTTATTACAACTATCTGCTTACCTTTAAGTTCTGTATTCTTGTAAAAATCTTTTAATCCTGCAACTAATTGTATTTCCTTGCCACCAATATCAACTTTAAGTACTTGCAACTTGTCAGCATTTGGATGATTTTCTGCTTTCTTTATTGTGGCTGTTCTTATGTCAAGCTTTTGCCATTCTTTAAAACTTACTTTGTCTTTTGTTTCTGACATTTTTATTTACAATTATTTTGTTATAATTTTAATTTTATTTATAACTTCTTAAATAAAATCTCTTGCTTTTTAATACTTATGTTGTCAAGCAATTCAAATTTAGCTCTTTCTAATGAAATATGAGTTTCATTTAATCTTTCAAGTATTTTTCCTCCTGTTTCTGGAATAAAAGGATACAGGAATATACTTGTAACTCTTAATGAATCCACTAATGTGTATAATGCGTTGTTTCTTGTCTCTCCCTCTAATGTCCAAATTTTTTCATCCTGAATATACTTGTTGCATTCATCTAAGAATTCTGTAATTAAGTGCAATGCTTTATCTAGCTTATAATTGTCAAGCTTTTCTTGTATTTCCTTAAATTTGAGTTTGCTTGTAAGTTTTTTATCTGACCGGCATTTTTTTATCATTTCCTTTTCAGCAAGTCCTTCTAATCTGCTTACTAAATTCCCAAGTTTGTCTGCAAGTTCATTATTCTTTTCTTGCAAACCTTGCTCAGAGAAATCCCCATCTTCTCCAAATACAACATCTTTAAGCAAATAATATCTTAAAATATCAGAACCATACTTTTCTGCTAATTCAATTGGGTCAATTACTTTTCCACCTGATTTGCTGAGTTTTTCTCCTTTCAAATTTATAAAACCATGAACGAGAATTGTTTTTGGTAATTTTATTTTTGCAGAAAGAAGCATTGATGGCCATATTACGCTATGGTGCCATAAAATATCTTTTCCTATAACATGCACATCAGCTGGCCAATATTTTTCAAATTTCTTTGTTCCATAATCTATTCCACTTAAGTAGTTGATTAATGCATCAAACCAAACATAAATAACATGCTTGCTGTCAAAAGGAACTGGAATTCCCCAACTAAAAGATGTTCTACTTACACTTAAATCCTTTAAACCCTGCTTTAATCTGTTAAGAATTTCTGCTTGTTTGTATTCAGGCAAAATAAAATCTTTGTTTTTTTCTATGTGTTCAATAATTTGCTTTTCATATTTGCTCATCTTAAAGAAATAGCTTTCTTCTTTTATTGTTTCTAATTGTTTTTTATGAATAGGACATTCTAAATTAGGAGCATCTTTTTCTAAGTAGAATGTTTCACAATCAACACAATAAAATCCTTCATATTTTCCTTTATAGACATCTCCTGCTCCATATACTTCTTCAAAAATTTCCTGAGAAATTCTTTCATGCTCTGATTCCGTTGTTCTTATGAATCTGTCATTTGAAATATTAAGTACTTTATATAATTTTTGGAATTTTGCAGCCATTTCATCAACAAATTCTTTTGGCAATTTTCCTTGTTTTTCAGCTGCTCTTTGTATTTTCATTCCATGTTCATCTGTTCCAGTAAGAAAGAACACATCTTTGCCTTTCAATCTATTCCATCTTGCAATAACATCTGCACAAATTTTTTCGTAAGCATGCCCTAAATGGGGATTGGCACTAGGATAATCAATTGCAGTTGTTATGTAAAACTTATTTACTTTATTTTTATTTGCCATTTGTTTGGTTTGCTGAAAAGAAAATATCTTATTATTTACCTCTTATTCTACTTTCCCCTTCCTAATTCACCTTTAACTTTGTTTATAAATTTATGTGCCTGTGTTAATGGTTCTGGATATTTATGTGGCTCTTG
>JAHJTU010000090.1 GCA_018829485.1 Nanobdellota archaeon
TGAGCAAGCTGATTCTTTTTAATACTCTTATTGGTAAAACTGAAAAAGGAAGTCTCATTTTTAAAATCCAGAAAATTTCTTATTTTGATTTACTACTGAGATTAATTTTTCCTTATCTGAATAGTAAAGATTCATTATTTTGCTTGTTTGTTCAATACCCCTTATATCATTCTTAACCATCCACATAATTATTCTTTTCTTTTCTCCCAAATCTTTACTAATTTCATTAATACTCATTCCAGTATGTCTTCCTATTTCATCATAAAATCTCATGCTTTTCATGTGTTCAACTGTTTTGTCAAGTATTGGTTTATATCTAAAAATAATATTTGGAGTTACTCTGTCTTCATCTGCAATAAATTCTGATACTTGTAAAATTCTTCTTACTCCTTTTCTTCTATCCCTATAAAGAACAATATTAAGGTGAACTGCTTCAAGCAAATTTGGAGGAACACTTATTGGTGGATGTGTTAATCTTGAAATTGTTTCAGCTGCTGTATCTGCATGAACAGTAGCGTATACTGAATGTCCTGTATGCATTGCTTCAAAGAGAACTTCTGCTTCTCTCTGCCTTCTAATTTCTCCTACAACAATTCTGTCAGGACGCATTCTTAATGAATTAACAAGCAAGTCAAGCATTGTAACCTCTCCTTTGCCTTCTGGATTTGGCTGTCTTGTAACTAAAGGAGCCCAATAAAGTGTTTCTGGCAACATTAATTCTCTTGTATCTTCAATACTTATAATTCTGTGATTTGTTGGAATAAAAGGCATGCAAACATTAAGGAAAGTTGTTTTTCCAGATGCTGTTCCACCTGAAAATAAGATATTCATTTCATATTCTATTGCAAGCCATATTAAGGCAAAAATATCAGCACTACAAGTATTATTTTTTATTAAATCAGTAACAGTCCAAGGATCTCTTCTGAATTTTCTGATTGTGATTGTATTTCCTTTTGTTGATATGGGATAAAGAATTGCATTTGCTCTGTCACCTGTTGTTAAATGAGCATCCAATAATGGATTTAAAGTTGTAATCTGCCTTCCAACTCTTCTTGCAATAATATTTGAGTAATTTATTATTTCTTCTTCACTTTTTAGTATAATATTTGTATCAACCCATTTGTATTTTTTATGATATACTCTTACTGGCTCTCTTTTGCTTGTAATTACAATTTCTTCCAAATCTACATCAGCAAGCAAGAATTCAATTTTATCCAAGCCTAGCATTTCATGCATTAGTCTTCCAACAAGAAGGTGTTTTGTTACCTGCTTTATTTGAGGAACTTTCTTTTCAATTAATTGTTCTGCTTTTTCCCAGAATTTCTTTTTCAAACCTTCAAGTGCTGCAGGATCTAATACTTCTGCTGAACTTATAACAACCTCACTAACTATTGAATTTCTTATTTCATTGAGCAATGCTTTTGTAATTTCAGATAATTCTGGCATATTAACCTTATACTCATGCTTGCCATTAGTTTCTGTTATGTTAATTGTTGCAGTAACTTTATCAGCAGTTACATTATATGTTTCAATAATTTTTGATTTTGTTTTTGTTTTTCCCCTTTCTTTCCCAAGATTTATTTTTCTTGCTTGTTCAGTCCTTTCTTTTATTCGTGGCTTTACTTTTATTCTTAATTTTACTGGCTTTCTTATTATTGTTCTTGCTTTTGCTGTTCTTCTTTTTCTTTCATTTGTTCTTGCTTCTGCTCTTTTCTGTATTTTTGTCTTTACTCTTGCTTCTCTTTTTACTTTCTTTACCTTCTTCCTCTTTTTTGCCATTCTTTATACTCTTATTTAATATTTTTTGTTTTTAATATTAACCAAGGACTTCCAAAAGCAGGATATTGTATTTCTGCGAATCCATTTGCTTCTAAAATCTGAGCCCAATCTTCAACTCTTTTTATGTTTATATTGAATATTCTTGCAATTTCTGGGAATTTTATTTGCTTTTCCTGCTCTAAAATCCAATATAAAACATCAAGTGCTGTTTTCCCTTTTTCAAGAGAATTTAATTTTTCCTTTACTATTCTATAATATTTTGATAAATTCTTTCTTTTGATTTTTTTGAATGTGACTTCCCTTTTAACTTCCCATTTTACATTTTTTGGTTTTTCTTCATCTTGTTCTCCTATCTCTTCTTGTGCTTCTTTTTCTGTTGTTTTCCATTCTTGTTCTTTTCCTTGCATATACTCCTTTTTCTTGAAATTCAATCCTTTGAAATGGAATTTTATCCCTTTCTTTTTTATAATAACTATAATTACTCCAATAATACATAATAATAAAATAACAGAACTTGCAATTATGAACTGTGTGTTTTTATTCAAGTAAAAATAAATAAGTCCAACAATTCCAATAAGAGCAAAAAATATGAATAAAGGTAAGGGATATCTTTCTCCAATATGCCTTTCTTTTTTATGTCTTATCCTAATTTTGTGTTTTTCATGATGTATTTTTCTTGCATTTGGAAATATTATAGCACCAAAAATAAAAGATAAAAGCATTAACCCTAATCCAAGAATTGAGGTATTCAAATCCTTATTTAAAAGAGAATATCCAACTAATGCAGCTCCAATTAAGAAAATGATTACAAATAATAAAGAAACTACGCTTATCCTTCTATGAAACTTTAATTCTTTTCTTTTCATCCTCTTTTATTATTTAGTTAAAATCAGGTTAAAAATCTTGCCTCTCCATTAATACTAAAATCCAAGGCACTTATATTTGTTATTATCTCAGGCATTTTTATATTAACTATGCTCTCTCCTTGGGCAAGTGTTACTGTTGTTTGTACATTAAATGCATTTACTGAGCTTCTTGATATTTCTATTTGATTATTATCTATTGTTACTATGATATTTCCATTTTCATGAACTATTGTTGCTTGGCTTAATGATTCTGGATTTATTGATTTTTCTTGTTCACATTCTGATAAAACATCATCTGCAATAATCTTGACACTTAAATCACCAGAAGCTTCATTGAAGGTGATAGGACATGCTCCTTCTTCTCCTTGTGGAAAAGTGAATTTTATTTCATATGATTGAGCAAGATTAATATTTTTGATTATTATTTTGTCTCCATTTTGATTATGTGTATATTCTATTCCTTTTGGTGAGAGAATTAATGGCATTTCTTGGATATTACTATTTATTTCTACTGTTGTAAGTTTATTTTCAACAAAAGCTTCAAAATCTGTTAACTTTGTTTGAAATTCTACAAGATTTACTGGAATTGCTTCATAAATTATGATATTATTTCCTGAGTTTTGTATTGAAATTCCAGCACTATTTTCAAATAAATCTGTTACGCTTTTCTGAATACTTGCATCTAGGTTAGTAACTCTTTCAATAGTTCCTTGAACAAATAAATTTTCACTTTGTTTTTGCTTGATAAATAAACCAGATAATGAAAAAAGAATTAATGCAAACATGATTAATGTAATTGTTAA
>JAHJTU010000015.1 GCA_018829485.1 Nanobdellota archaeon
AGCATCTTGCGCTGGAACAACAGCAAAACTTCCATTTTTTACTTTTATTAATGTGTTATTAGTTTCAATTTTACTTTCATTATATTATCTTTTCAATTATAGAAAAAGCAAGAATATGAAGAATAAGAATGAATAAAAAAGCAATATCACCAATAATTGCAACAGCAATACTGGTTGCCATAGTTATGACTTTAGCTGTTATTATTTGGATTTTCTTAAGCAGTTTTGTTTCAGAACTTGTAATTAAGCAAGGAAAGCCAGCTTCAACTGTTTGTATTGATAATGTAAGAATTTCTGTTGATGTTGATTTTTCAAGAAGAGATGATAAAATTGTTATTGTAAATGATGGAAGTTCTCCAATTGCCGGATTTACTATTAAATCTGGTGGAGAAGGAAGCTATTATGAGTGTGTATTAGATGTTGGTGATAGCTCTAGTTCTGTTAATTGTAATATTGATATTGTAAATTGCAATAATAAAATGAAAATTACTCCTTCAATTCTTGGAACAGGGGAAACAAGTGGAGAAAACAAGTTATTCAATTGTGAAACTGCTTCTGTTGAGGTTTCTTGTTAACTCTCATTAGAAACCTTTTTAAAATTCCTTTAAGTCATAATATAAAAGAGGAACATGGAAAAGAAAGGTATTTCCCCAATTATTGCTACAGTCTTGATTATAGCAATTACAATAGGTGCTGGAGTTCTTTTGTATAGTATGGTTCAACCTTTAATACAAAGCAATATGGGAAAAGCTGAATGCACTCAAACAACATTTGAATTAGATAGGTTTTCTTCTTGTGCAGGAAGTGGAATAATAAAAGTTTCAATTGATAGAACAGTTAGCACAAGTGATGAGCCAGATGTTATTGGTTGGAAAATAGTTGCTGTATCAGAAGGAGAAAAAATGACTTTATCTGCTGATGATTGGGATGATATTGTTCCAGGTATACAGAAAACAAAGCAATTGTCTTTTTCTGAATTTCCTGTCACAAACATAGAAGTTTATCCTGTTATTAAATCAAATAATATTGTCCAAGAATGCACAAATATCAAAAGACAAATTAAAGTTTCACCATGTTAATTCTTAATTGAAAATACAGAAAAGGAATAATCTCAAAATGAATAAAATGAATAAAAAAGGAGATATATGGATTTCAGTTATTATTTACACTCTTGTTGGTTTAACTGCTATTGGAATTTTGCTTGCAATTGTTCAGCCAAGAATACAGGAAATGAGGGATGGCATTACAATAAAGCAGACAATTGAAGCATTACATGAATTTGATTCTTCATTAAGAAGCACTCTTGTTGCTCCGGGAAATAAAAGAAATGTTGAATTTAAAATTTCAGCTGGAAAATTAGATATTTTACCTGAAAAAGATTTAATTGTATGGAGCATGGAAAGCACAAATAAATTCAGTGAACCAGATATTTTAGTTAGAGAAGGCTCAATAAGCATTTTAACTGAAAAAAATCAACCATATACTATTTCTTTGATTTTAAATTACACAAATGTTGCTGATATTACTTTTAATATGGATATGGAAGAGAAAGCTAAAACACTTGCACAAGCATCTAGTCCTTACATTTTAAGCATAGAAAATTTTGGAATTACATCATCAGAATTACAACAAATTGACATTAAATTAAGGTAAAAAACCACAAATTACAAGAATTAAATAAGATATCAGATAACTTTAAATAGAAACTCTTTCTTTTCATAATTATTAACAAAAGAGGATAAAATGGACGGGGTAGAAACCTTAAATTTAGCAGTTCCTATAGCAGCTCCTAATCTGCCCTCTTTTGCAAGAAAGCAAGATATTGATGTTAGATATGCAGTTATTCCACCTTATTCATATATTCATATTTACTGGGATAAAGAAAAGAATGAATTAATTTACGAAGTTGAAGAGCCAGAATTAGATGAAGAAGAACAAGAAATTTTAGAATTGCTTGAAAAAGGAATAGAAGAAATAATTGATGTTTCATTTTTAAGAGAAAAAACACAAGATAGCATTATCTCATATTTGCAGCAAAGTTCAAATTTAATTTTGAAAGAGCTTAATTTAAGTGTTAGTGAAGAATCTTATTTCAAATTATTTTATTATTTGTACAGGGATTTTATTGGCTTAAATGAAATAGAGTCAGTAATGAGGGATTTTTTTGTTGAAGATATTGGTTGTAATGGAATTAATTCTCCTATTTATGTTGTGCATAGATTATATAGAAATATGAGAACAAATGTTATTTACAAAGACATAGAAAAGCTTGCAAATTTTGTTGAAAAGCTTGCACAAAGAAGTGGAAGATATGTTTCTTATGCAACTCCTATTTTAGATGGAACATTGCCTGATGGAAGCAGAGTTAATGCAACATATGCAACTGAAATTACAAGTAAAGGACCAACATTTACAATAAGAAAATTCACAAAAGTTCCATTCACTCCAATTCAGCTTATAGATTTCAAAACACTTTCTCCTGAGATACTTGCATATTTCTGGCTTTTAATGGAGCATAAAAGCAATATTTTGATTGTTGGTGGAACAGCATCAGGAAAAACAACCCTGCTTAATGCATTGGCCTTTTTTATTCCACCAGAAGCAAGAGTAGTTAGCATTGAAGATACAAGAGAATTGAATTTGCCAAGAGAAAACTGGCTGCCAAATGTTTCAAGAACAGGATTAGGACCTGGAAAAGTTGGAGAAGTAAGTTTATTTGATTTATTAAAAGGAAGTTTCAGACAAAATCCAGATTATGTTATTGTTGGAGAAGTAAGGGGACAAGAAGCTTATGTTTTATTTCAAGGAATGGCATCAGGACATGCAAGTTTAAGTACAATTCATGCAGAATCTGTTGATACTGTTATAAAAAGATTAGAAACACCACCAATAAATTTGTCTCCTACTTTGGTAAATATTTTGGATGTTGTTGCTGTTATGACTCATGCAATTGTTAAAGGAAAAGAAACAAGAAAACTCAAGCAAGTTATTGAGATATTAAATGTAAATCCCGATGGTTCTGCTACAACAAATATTCCTTATTTTTGGAATCCTGCTGATGATGCATTTTACTTTAAGAGGAATAGTTATGTTTTTAGGAAAATTATGGAAAAATCAGGCTTATCACAAGAAGAATTACTTAGAGAATTTACTGATAGATTAAGACTTTTGTATGAACTTTACAGAAGAAATATTACTGAATTTAACATGGTTCAGCAGATAATTAATTTGTATTATAAAGATAAAAATGCAGCATTAAGGCAATTGGGTTTGCTAAGATAAATACTAATGCAAAATAAATACCAATGTAAAATGGATGAACAAGATATTATTGAATTAAAGAATTTAGTTAAAAGATTAACAGAAGTTAATAATCTTATTGAAAAAGAGGAACAAGCTCAGAGAAAAAGAGAATTATATCGTTCTTTTGCGTCACTTGCCGAACAATTTAAGAAAAAAGTATTTGAACTTTCATAGTTGAAATGAGCGAAGAAATAAAGCAGATTTTGAATACTGCAGATAAACTTATTATAGAATTAGAGAATCTTGTAAAGGATAGAACAAGAAGTGAATTAAAAATTAATGCAAAAAACAAGCTTTTGGAAAGACTTTCTCAGTTAAGTGTTTCTTTGCTTGATTTACCAGATATTCCTTTGCATAGAACTAAAGTAAGAAAAGAAGATGAAGCACATTTAACCAAAAAAATATCAGATAACACATTAAGAGAAATAGGAAAGAGAATAAGAGAAAAAGATGTTAAGAAAAGAGAAAAAGAGACAATTGAATTAAGAAAGCCCAATTCTTACACAACAGCCTCTAATCTTTTGTTTCATAATCTTGCTCATAAAATAGCTCAGAATAATAAAGATATTTCAGATAATTTAAAGAAAGCTAATCTTGCAATACTTGCAGATTCTTTTGTTTCAGTTACTTTAATGAACACGTTGCTTGCATTAATTGCTGGAATAATCATTGCCATACTTTTCTCCTTTCTTAGTATAAAATTTGTTCCATATCCAATAATTTCATTTGCACCATTAAATGCAGTTAAATTAATACTAAATCTTTTAGCATGGCCATTAATTCTTGCAGTTTCTATGTTCTTAGTATCATTTTATTATCCTAAGTTAGAAGCAATGTCAAGAATAAATAAGATTGATGATGAAATTCCATTTGCCACAATGCATATGTCTGCTATTGTTGGAAGTGGTGTTCAGCCAACAAAAGTTTTCTATTTAATAAGTGATACAGATGAATACAAGAATTTTAATGTTGAAACTAAAAGAATAATTAATAAAATTAATTTTTATGGTTATGATTTGCTTACTGCATTGAAAGAAACAGCTAAAACAACACCATCATCAAAAGCAAGAGACTTGTTTAATGGAATGGCATCTATAATTGCAACTGGTGGTGATATAAGGAGCTATCTTGAAAAAAAAGCCTCTGGTTTAATGGTTGATTATAAGCTTAAAAGAAAGAAGTTTGCTGATGCTGCAAGTGTTTATGCTGATATATATACTGGATTGTTAATTACAGCTCCTATTATTTTTGGAGTTTTGCTTAGCATGATAACACCCTTAGGAGGAAATCTCCTTGGTTTTAATCCTGAAAATATAGCAATTGCAGGATTAGTTGTTATTGTTATGTTCAATATTGGATTCATTATTTTCCTTAATGCAATCCAACCACCTGAATAAAATGAAGCTCACGAAAGCAAAGCGCACAAAAATCAAAGATTTTTGGCGTCCCGAAAACAGAATGTTTTCGTGGACTTTCGGGGGCGCCAGAAACTTTGTTTCTGAGCGCTTTTAAAAAAAGCTTCTGCAAAAACGAAATAACAAAGAAAGAAAATGGAACTGAAAAGAATGCATTATTTTGGAATTGGAATGGCGTTATTAATTACAATTATAGTTCTTTTCATACATTTTGCAATAAAAGAAACAAAGTTCTTATTTTTCTTTATTGGAATTGCTGTGATTGTTGCAATAGCACCATTTTTTATGGAATTCTTAATTGAAACAGGCAGACAAAAAGAAAAAGAAACAGAATTCCTGGAATTTTGCAGGGATTTAGCTGAAGGTGTTTCAGTTGGTGTTCCTATAAGCAAGAGTATTTTGAAAGTTGAAGATAAAGATTATGGAAGTCTTTCTCCACATATTAAGAAATTAGCAAATCAGATTTCTCTTGGCATTCCATTCAGAAAAGCATTGCAGGTATTTGCCAGAGATACAAAAAACAAGATTATCAGCAGAAGTGCTAATATTATAATTCAAGCAGAAGAATCAGGAGGAAAAATAGGAAGCATATTAGATAATGTTGCTAAAGGTGTAAGAGAAATTGAAGATATTAAAAAAGAAAGGAAAAGTGCAATGTATGGACAAGTAATTCAAGGTTATGTTATATTCACTATCTTCCTTGTTATTATTCTTGTGCTACAGCTTTGGCTTATTCCTCAAATGCAGGAAATCACTCAATTAGGTGGAGAATCAGAAATAGGTGGAGAATCACAAATGTCTTTTGAGAGTGTTGGGTTTTTGAATAACAGCTTATTAGTATTGCTTTTTATACAAAGCTTTTTCATTGGATTAGTTATAGGACAGCTTTCAGAAGGAAATATAAGATCAGGAATAAAACACTCTGTTATACTCCTTGTCTTAGCATATTTAATTGTCTCAATAGCTCATGCTCTTGTTTAAAAGAACCTTTTTACGCTCAGAAATCAAAGATTTCTGGCGCCCCGAAAATCTCTGATTTTCGTGGGGAAAAAAGGTTCATCAAAAAACAAAAACGAAAAGAATGAAAAACAAAAAAGCAGTATTGCATATTGAAGTTATTATTAGTTTTTCAATTTTCATAGGCTTGCTTTTCCTAATATTCTTGATGATAAAACCAATAAGAGAACCAACATTGTCTAATACAGTTCTTGATGTTGCAGAAGCAGGAATAAAAAGAGATGCAAGCATTGCACTTACTACTTTTCCATTTGCAATAGATATTCAGCAAAACCCAAATAATCCCCACACAATAACATGTTTTTATTTTGAAAACCCTCTTAATACAAGCATTTTATTACCAAAGAATGTGTTTATCAAAGATGTAAATAAAAATAATGTTGCATTTACTTTTTCTGGAAGAGATTTATATGTGCAAAAAACAGAAGCTGATTTTTATTATATTTATTATTCTTTTGATGAAGAATTTGAATATATTGGTACTACTCTAAGTCAATGTGATAAAATAAATGATAGAAATCAACAAAATCAGAATGAACAACAAGAACAAAAAGATGAACTTGCATTTAGTGCACCAAGAACACAAGTATTATTTTCATACAATAAACTTTTAGATATGCATGAAAGATACTATAATAATTATGCAGATTTGAAAAAAGATTGGTATTTGCCTGAAACAAGCAATTTTGCAATAAAAATTGAAAATGATGATATTTTATTTGAAATGACAAGAAATATTCCCCAAGGCAAGGAAGTTTTTGCAAGGGAATTTTACACATATATGATAAAAGATAAAAAAATAGAACAAGTTAAAGTAAATTTGAAGGTGTGGTAGAACCCTTTAGAAAACGCACAGAAATCAAAGATTTCTGGCGCGCAGAAAACAGAATGTTTTCGTGCGGGTTTTTATCCCAAAACAAAGAAAAAGAAAATGAATAAGATTAATAAAAGAGGATATGTAAGAGTATTAGAAGCTGGAATTGCAATCTTGCTTTTACTTGGGTTTATTTATTTTGTAACTTTGCCTACTTATGTAAATAAAAGCAATATTGATGAAGATATTTACAGAAAATTAAATGCAATTCTTGATGAGATTGAGAATACTAATTCTTATAGAGATATGGTTTTTATAGATGGGGGATTACAAGATTTACAAGATTTTGTTAGAGAAGAGCTTAGTGAAAATCAATTAGATGGAACTCTTGTCATCTGTGATATTGGTGTTACATGCTTTCCTAGTCAAGATGTGATTTTGCCAATTAAAGATATTTATGTAAAAGAGAGAATTATTGTTAAATCTTCAGCAGATGTAAAGAAAACAGCTATATATGCTTGGACTAAGTATTAAAAGTTTTTCTAATATTCTATACTATGTTATCTGAACAGCATTACAAAAAATGTAAAGAAAGATTTGGTGATGAATATAAAGAACTTAATGATTGGATTGATAAAGTTGAAAGAGAAAAACCTTATTTGTATCCCATAATGCATAGAAAAGAAAAACACCATATTCAAGGAATATTAAAGGCAATAGAACTTAATAGACAAGAAAAATTTGAAACAAAATATGAAGATGGGGAAATAAAAAAGGTTTTAGAAAGGCATATTTTAGATGATTTCCAAAATTTATTTAGTGTGCCTAATGATTATGAATATCATGGGGGTTTTTGGGATAATTATTATGCTTTTTTGAAAATGCAAGCATCATATACTGAATAATCTTGTGTAAACCAAAAGGTTTAATAAGTTTTTAAACTAAGATTTAAAATTAAAGGAGGCATAATGCAAAGATGGTGTTAAAGATTATAACTAATTTCTTTTCTAGAATCTTCTCTGGTTTATTTAAGAGTAAGAAAGATATATCTATTGGATTTTACGGGCCTCCAAATGGCGGAAAAACCACACTTGCTAATAGAATAGGAAGGGATTTTGCAGGCAGAGAAATGGGTAAAGTAAGCAAGATTCCCCATGAAACAAGAAATGTTCAATTTATGGAAGAAATACAATTTTCTCATAAAGGGCAGAACATGAAATTCAAGCTTGTTGATACTCCTGGAATTGCCACAAAAATAGATTTTGAAGATTTTATGAAGCATGGTTTGAGTGAGAAAGAATCCAAGAAAAGAGCTAAAGAAGCAACAAGAGGAGTTATTGAAAGCATAAAATGGCTTAATGATGTTGATGCAGTTGTTATTGTTTTAGATGCTGTTCAGAATCCTTATAGTCAAGTTAATATAACAATTATTGGAAATTTAGTTGCAAGAAAACTTCCTGTATTAATTGCTGCAAATAAAATGGACTTAAGAAAGTCAAATATCAAAAAAATAGAAGCAGCATTTCCAGAATATGATGTTGTTGGAATATCTGCAAGACAAGGTAAAAATATGGAGGAATTTTATGAAAGTTTGTATAGATTAGTAAAATGAAATCCAAAAATACAAAAGAAAAAAATCTAAAATCATTAACTTTACAATTTGTTCCATATGCAGAAATTGCTAGTTTGGATAGTGTTGAAAGAATAAGGAAATTGCTTAAAATTATTCTATCTAATCAAATAGTTCTTTTACAAGGTAAATTAAGGGTTGAGGAAGAAACAAGATTAATTGAAGATACAATGGCTCTTGTTGGTACTATTAAAGGATTCAAAGGAATTGAACTTGCTGTTTTATCACCAAAAATTACTGGAAATCCATTTGATGGTATGAAAAGAGGAATAGCAAAATTCCTTATTGGAGAATCTGATAGTATAACAATTATAGGACCTGCTTCTATTGTAAGAGAAATGAGAAGAGATCCAAATAAAATACAGCTATTATTGAAGAAGTCTTAAGGAATCTTAAAGAGTAGTTTTTTAAAGAATTCTCTTTCTTTTTGAGTATGGCAATTAAATTTGAAGAATGTGTTCATAATGATTTTCCTGATAAATACAATGTAAATGGAAAAAAAGTAGATTGTGAAAAAGGATTGCAAGCAGGATGCAAAGCATTGTGCTGTCATCTTAGACCTGCATTATCACCACAAGATTTGGAAGAAGATATTGAGTATGATGAAAAATCACCATATCTTATAAAAAGAGAAAAAGGGTTTTGCATTTATTTGGATGAAAATTCAAAATGCAAGATATATGAAAAAAGGCCATTAGCATGCAGAGAATACTCATGCTTGGATGATGAGAGAATTCCAAGAGAAGTAAGATTTAGATTAAAAGGAATTGTAGTGGGAAAATAAGAAGTTTTTTATATTGCGCTTTTCTTTTATTAAAATGCCACATCAATGTGTTAAGTGCGGAATAATGTATGAAGATACAGCTAATGAATTATTAAAGGGCTGTTCATGTGGTAGTAAATTCTTCTTTTTTGTAAATAAAGAGCATATTAAAGAAGTTCAAGAAGAAACTAAGAAACTAACAATTTCTGAGAAAAAAGAGATTGAAGAAGATGTCATTGATATAATTGGACCTGGAATTGACAGAAGCATGCCAGTAATTTTAAATTTGGAAACAATTAGAATAAAGAAACCAGGAAAATTTGAAATTGATTTAGTTAAAATATTCAAAGGAGCACCATTAGTATATAAGATTGAAGAAGGAAAATACTTTATTGATTTGCCATCTACATTTCAATTAGGCAGAAGAAAGGATAAGAAGAAGTAAAGTTGAGAAAAACGAAAAGAAAAGAGAAAATGCAATTCAAAAAGATTCTTGAGAAAATTACTCCATCAGAAAAAGAGCAGAAAATCATAAATGCAGAAAGCAAAGAAGTTGTTTCTAAATTGCGCAAAATCAAGGATGCCACAATTATTATTGGTGGAAGTGATGCTAAAGAAACAGTAATAAGAAAAGACAAAAGAGATATTGATGTTTTTGTTGCTTTTTCATATAAATATAAAAATAAGAGTGTTGAACTTTCTAATATTCTTGAAACAAACTTAAAGAAACTTGGATTCAAGTTTATAAGGTTGCATGGAAGCAGGGATTATTTTCATTATCAAGGAAAGAATGTTAGATTTGAACTTGTTCCAATTCTCAAGATTAAGAAATCAAAAGAAGCAATTAATATTACTGATATTTCTCCTTTGCATGTCATATATGTTAAAAACAAAATCAAGAATAACAAGAAGCTTGCAGGAGAAATAAGATTAGCTAAAGCATTTTGTTATGCAAATGATTGTTATGGTGCTGAATCTTACATAAAGGGTTTTTCAGGATATTCATTAGAATTGCTTGTTATTAATTATGGCTCTTTTATGGCGTTTGTTAAATCTGCAAGCAAATGGAAAAAGCCAGGGCAAATGTATAAAGGCAAAGTTATTATTGACCAAGGAAAGCATTACAAGAATAAGGATTCTGTTCTTTTTCAAATGAATGAAGCAAAATTACAGTCACCCTTGATTCTTGTAGACCCTTTGCAAAAAGAAAGAAATGCAGCAGCTGCTTTAAGTTATGAACAATTTGATATGTTTACAAGTGTATGCCAGAAATTCCTGAAAAATCAATCTGAAAAGTTTTTTGAAAAAACAAGAATAACAAAAGAAATATTTTCCAAGAATGTAAAAGCCAAGGAAAAGCTTGTTGCATTAAATATTGAAATTATTGATTCTAAATCTGAGAAAGAAGATATTGTTGGAGCTAAATTAAAGAAATTCTTTGATTTTATTTGTGCTGAATTGCAAAGAAATGATTTTGTCTTGAAAAAGAAAGAATTTGTATTCTCATGGATGTCAAGAAAAGCAGATTTTTATTTTATTTTTAAAAATCCAATACTTCCATTATATAAGGAACAAAGAGGGCCACCAATAAAAATCAAAAAAGCAGTAGAGAAATTCAAGAGCAAGTGGAAGAAGACAAAAATAAAAGTCAAGAAAGCAAGGCTTTATGCTAAAGTAAAAAGAGAATTTTCTAATGCACAAGATTTTCTTAAAAATCTTGTTAATCATAGGATTAAAAATGAGAAATCCTTGAGATTCATAAAAGAGGTCAAATGGTAAAAAGAGCAGAAGAACTTAAAAAAGAACTTAAAAGAGTTCAGGAAAAGCACGAAAAAGTAAAAAAAGAAGTTAAACAAAACCTTACATTTGCTATTGCTTTAATATTTTTGATTCTTTTAATAGGAACTGTTTTCTTTTATTACACTGAAAATTTGAGTTTGATTGATTCTTTTTATTTTTCTGGTGGAACAATAACAACCCTTGGCTATGGAGATATAGTACCAACAAAGCCCTTAACTAAGATTTTTGTTGTTTTTTACACAATTTTCTCTCTTGGAATTGTATTATATTGTGCATCAATAATTGCATCAAAAATTGTCCACGCATCAGTCCTTAGAAGAATATCAGAATCTTAATTTTAACTAAAAAAATTTATAAATTCTCTTGTTTCTATTTAACATGTAAAATGGAGCAACAAGTATTGAATTTAGAAGATTTCTTAATTGAATTGGAAAAAATAGTAGTGAAAGCAAAAACAGAACAAAAAACATTGACAATTAGTTACTTTGATATAGGTGGTTTTGGCACATATAACTTGTTGCACACAAGCAAAGAAGCTGACTCTGTATTGGGTTTGCTTACAGGTATTTTGTCAAGACAAGTTTCTTGTGATGATTTAGTTTCAAGAATAAAAGAAGAAGATATAATTTTAACCAAAGATTTAGATTACGATTTTGGTGGTGATGAATTTATAGTTGCTTTTTATAGTAAATCAAAAGAAGAAACTGAAAACTTGCTTTACAATATATCAACATCATTTTCAAATTCTTTTGGAAAGGGTGAAAGATTATCTTTATCCTACAAAGCTTATGAATATTCTTCTGAATTGGAATTGTCTGGAAAAGAAATTTTAAAGAAAGCTTTTATTTCTATGAATGAAGAAGAAAAAGAAATAAATAATCATAAATATTAGTTAAAGATTCTAATATTATTTTTCTTGGTTATTATGCTTTTTATGGTTGGTATTCTTTTCCGAATTTTTCTTTCTACTTTCTAAATATTTGATATGTGCATCTTTTTTCTTTAGAATATCTTTTGGATTTAATTTACCTTCTTCAATTAGGGTAGAGAAATAATGTCCTCCTAAGAAATAAGGCATGATGACATAGGTTGCTCCTTCCTCATACAATTTTATTGCTTCATTAATTTGGTGAGAAACAACAATGATAATTACTTCTTTATTTAATTTTTTTATTTTATTAATTAAAAGAAGGTTTATATCAAAGCTAGGTATTGTTGAAATTATAATCTTTACTTTTTGGAGATTTAACTCATCTAATAATTCAACATCACCCACATCTCCATATCTACAATGAACACCACCCTTTACCAAATCCCTTACAATCTCTGGGTTATAGTCTAAAACCAAGAATTTCTCTTTGATTTTTTTGAATGATTTTAATACATCATGTCCAAGACGATCACAGCCAAAAAGAATAACATCATAATCTGTTGTTTTATGATATTTTTTTTCATCAATTTTTTCTCCTTTTCTTTCAAATATTCCTAAGTACTTTGATAAGTGCGGGTATATTTTATTTGAATATAATATCATGTAAGTAGAACCAGTAATAGTTATTAAACCAATAGCAGTTACAACAGACAAAATCTCACTTGTTAGGTGTCCTACTTGGACTCCTACAGCAATGAGTATTAAAGAAAATTCACTTATTTGAGCTACAGTTAATCCTGATAAAAAGCTTGTCCTTTTAGTATAACCAAAAAAGCCCATTAATAACATTACAATTAAAGGATTTCCAATTAGTATAAATACTGAAAATATGATTATAGGAATTATATGGTTACTTATGTCTGAAAAAACCATTTGCGAGCCCAATAAAATAAAAAACAAGATAATGAAAAAATCACGCAAAGGTCTCATTCTAGAACTTATTTCATATCTGTAAGGGGTTATTGCTAAAGTAACTCCAGCTAATAATGCTCCCACTTCTATTGAAAAATTTAAGTAATGGAAAATGGATGCTAATGCTAAACACCACCCAATTGAAAACAACAATAAGAATTCTTGGGATTTTGCAATGTATTTTGTTACAGATGGAAGCACGTAAATACTTAATAGGAATAATAAAACTAACAAACCAATACCTTTCAAAAGTATTCCAAAAGTGAAAGTAGCAAAATTAAATGTTCCTGCTGGAATTGCTGCTACAATCATTAAAATTAGTATTACAAATAAATCTTGAACAATCAAAAATCCTATAGCAATCTTTCCATATAATGTTTCACTATCCCCCTTATCAGATAACAGCTTCATAATTATTATAGTGCTACTAAAAGTTAAAGCAACTGCCACATATATAGACACAATTATAGAAAATCCCAATAGTATTCCTATGAGAAATCCAAAAATAGAAGTGAATATAATCTGTCCAATTCCTGTGGCTAATGAAATTTTTCCTACTTCTTTTATAACTTTTGGAGTTAGACTTAAACCAACAATAAAAAGAAGCAACGCTATTCCTATTTGTGAAAATGTTCGTATTGTTTCTACTGATTGTAAGATATTGAAGAAGTATGGTCCAACAATTATACCAGAAAGAATATAAGCAACTAATATTGGTTGTTTTAAGAAACGTATAATTCCTGTGATAAGTGTTGTAACAATAATGATTATCCCTATTTCTATGAACAAATCCATGTTTGTATTCGACCTCTTTTATCTTGATTTCTAAAAAAGTTTAAGTATTTTAAACCTTTCTTTTATCTCTAATTTTTTTAATCTTTCATATGCAATTCAACAACATCATCATCTTGCAGAATATGCCGAATGCCAACTTGCTGTCCTTGGAACTTTACTGATTTTCCATAGACTTTTGCATATTTGAAATTCTTTAAAAAATCCTTATGAACTTTTCTTGCCAAATTTTCTACAGTAGAATTTTTCTTTAATGCAACAGGTGGAAATTCTTTTTCTTTATGTGGTTGTTTTGTATAAACTTTAATTATACCAAGGTTCTTCCATATTCTCTGTTTTATTTCCTCTTTATTTTCCTTGTTTTGATAATTGTATTCAACATAAGCCAAATTTACCCTGGATTTTTTTAATTCCTCAAGAACAATTTTCTTTTCTTCATTATTTTTTGAGCAAATTACAAGCAAATTAGAATCTTTTATTATTGCTATATATATTCCACTTTTTTCAGTTTCAATGAAATCTTTAGCTATTGCAGGAATTTCAATAACTTGTATTTTTACTCCATGATAATCCATAGTTCCAATTTCAGGCTTTGCTGTTGTAAAAGGATAATCTGCTATTTCAGGCTTAGCATTAGTTATGTTTGAAAGCAATGTGCTCTTCCCAGAATTGGGAGAGCCAATAATACAGACTCTTGCAGCACCCTCTTTCTTTATATTAAAAGATGTTCTGCCTGTTCTTTTTGCAATAAGCTTTTGCTTTTCTTTTAATTTATTAATCTTAGAAATCCTTTTTTTAATCTCAGCAACAAGATTCTCGCTTCCTTTATGCTTTGGAACTAACTGAAGCATCTTTTTCAAGCACGATAATTTCTCATCTATTGTTACTGCTCTAAGATATTCTTGTTCTGCTCTTTGATATTCAAACCCTGGATTAACTGGCATAATAAACTAAAGAAAAAGAAATTTAAAATGCTTTCTCTTATGTCATTTATGATTCCAAAGAAATTAAAACAGAGATATAAGAGATTTATTCCTGAATTTGATAAATTTGTTGGATATTTCAAAAAACCACAAGCTGTTTCAATAAGAGTTAATACAATAAAAATTTCAAGAGAGAAATTCCTGAAAAACACTAATTTGGAATTAAAGCAAGTTCCATGGTATAAGAATGGGTTTTTTGTTGAAAAGAATCATGGTATTGTTGCTCATTCTTTTGATTATTTCCTTGGATATATGTATTTGCAAGATGCAGCTTCTATGCTTCCACCTTTAGTTCTAAATCCAAAAGTAAAGGAATCAATTCTTGATTTAACTGCTGCTCCTGGAAGCAAAACAACACAAATCTCTCAAATTTTGAATAATAAAGGGTGCATTGTTGCTAATGATAATGCATTTGAAAGAATTACAGCATTAAGGGGCAATATTAATAGATTGGGATGCATGAATGTTGCAATAACTAGGCTTGATGTCAGAAACTTTCCTAATTCTCAGTTTGATAAAATTCTCTTGGATGTTCCATGCAGTTTAGAAGGAAGCATGAGAAAGTATTTTGTAAGGTGGGATGAAAACACAGTAAGGAATTTTGCACATTTACAAAAACAAATGATTTCTAGAGCATGGAAATTGCTAAAGCCAAAAGGAATACTCGTATATTCAACATGTACTTATGCTCCTGAAGAAAATGAGGGTGTTGTTCAATACTTAATGAACCAAGAACAAGATGTTAAAATTGAGCCAATTAAGATTCCAGGTATAAGAATGCATCCTGGTTTGAGTAATTTTAGGAATACTGAATTTGATTCTGAATTAAAGAAAACAGCAAGAGTGTATATTCATGATTATAATACAAGTGGATTTTATATTGCCAAATTAAAGAAAAAATGAAAAAGAAACTTAATAACAAAGAGAAAAAGGAAATCTTTTCATATGTTTATGAGAGATTTGGAATTCAAGAAAATGTATTCAAAGAAATGGGTTTTTTTAAAACACAGAAAGCAATTTATGTTGCAACAAGAACTTGCATTTCCTCTCCCTTGTTCAATTATGCTGAAACTGCTGGATTGGCATTTTTAAGATTTAATAAAGTGTTAAAGCCAACAACAAATTTTCTGCAATTATTTGGAAAGCACATAAAGAAGAATTTTATTGCACTTGACAAGGATGATGCTGAAAGATTTATAAGAGGTGAAGATTTAGAAGTAGGAGAAAAAAGAGATTTGAATCCAGGATATGTAATGGTGAAATATAAGGA
>JAHJTU010000091.1 GCA_018829485.1 Nanobdellota archaeon
AAGTATGGAACTAAAGGATGCATTCCAGCTGTTGTAAATAATACAGTTGGATCATGTTCAGGTATAAGTGGAGCATTCTGAATAATCTTATGCTTTTTACTTTTAAAAAATTTCAAGTAAGCTTCTATGAGCTGTTTTCTTGTTTTTATCATCTTCACTTTTTCTTACTTTTCTTTTTTACTCTTTCTTTTTGTCTTTTTCTATTAATCTAAATACCTTTATAGTAATTAAAAATTTATGCCTTTTAAAATTATAAATATAGAAATTAAATTTTTACTCTTCCTTCTGAAGGCTTGAAAATTAAGGTGTCTGTTTCAATAGCTTTTAAAAAAGGAAGCATATCTGTTTCATCAAAAAATACATAAGATTCTATTTTTTGCATTTCATTATTATACTCTATAACATCATTATCAATTCCACTTCTTAAGTAAGCTATTTCAACTCCTTCTGAAAGCCATTTAATTCCTAACCTTTTTGATTTAGATATAAGGTGCGAAATATCTTTTTCATTTAAATCATAATATATTATTGCAGGCAAATTCAATCCTGAAATAGTATCTAACATAAGATTTCCACTTGTTCTGTAATTAACTTCAGTAAAATAAAATTCATTGTCAAGAGCATTTTTCTTAAGATTAATATCTAATGCACCATTAAATTCTGCTTTTTCAGTTAATTTTTTTGCTGCTTTTACTAATTCATCAATCCATACACTTTGAGCTAATGCACCAACACTGCCGTGTGTAGAATTTTTGAGAGCATGTATTTTTTGAAGCATTCCAGCAATTAATACGCCTTGAGATGAGTTATATGTATGGATTTCAAAATGTTCTTTTACCCCACCTTCAATGTATTGCATTAATAACATATCTTTATACTTTCTTATTAATTTGTCTTTTGCTTTTTCAATTTCATACTTGTTATCAAAAATAAAAATATCTTGTTTGCTAGTTCCTACACTTGAAAGTGGTTTTGCAATAATTTTGTCTTCAAGCTTTAGTGGTTCACTTAGATATTGGGATTCAGGAATTTTAAATCCTGATTCTTGTCCAATTTTAAGATTACTCTTTTTTTCTAATAAATTATGAAGATTTTTTTCTTTTACAAGAGGAACATGGTAATATTTTTGCAAATCTTCTGAATAATCTTGACAAAAAAGAACATAATCATCTCCAGTTGCAAATAAAACTCCTTTTTCTTCTTGTTGCATGCCTGTTTCCATTAATTTTTCTATTAATTCAGATTCATTATCAACGAAATAACTTGCTTGCATATATTTGGAGTAAGAAGCATGTGGAAAAAGTCCTTTTTTATTAAAGCCAATAATTGGTATTTTTTCATAGCCAAGGCTTCTTGTAACACCTAAACCATTCCCCTCATATAATCCTAATACTATTGCTTTTGATTTCATTTTCCCTTAGCCCCATGTTCTTGAAAAAAAGATAAGATTTCTATTTATAAGTCTTCTTATTTCCTTTTAATCTAATGCACTTAATGGAACATATTTTGCCTTTAATATTGTTCCCCCACCAACAACCTCAAAATCTTTAATACCAAATTCTGAACGTAATTCTTTTAAAACATCTCTGTTTGAAATGCTTTCTCCCTCAACTTCAAAAAGCAAGTCATATTTTCCAATTAAACGGCTTAATGCAGTAACATTTGGATGATTTTTTGCAAATTCTAAAAGTTTTTTATCTTCATTTAAATCAAGTTCTTCTGAATTAACAAGTATTTGCTTTCTGATTATTTTTAGTAATTTGTAATCCCATAAAGTAGAGTAACCCCTTATAATTTTATTTTTTTCAAGATTTGCTTTTAGTTTTGTTATTGTTTTTGGATTTAACTTAAGTTTCTTGGCCATATCAAGAATTTTAATTGTTGGATTTTCTTGTAACATTCTTATTATCTTTTTTTCGTTTTCAGACATATTAATTATATCCCTATCTCCACCAACAATAAGCTCTTCTGCTTGTCTATGTGGCCATAAGTAATTTTTTGAATAAAGGTGTTTAACAATAATTGGAAAAATCTCTGCTGCATAGATCTTGTTTTTGAATTTATGTAAAAAATCCTTGTTCATCTTATTAAAATTAGATAAATTTGGAACACAAAAAACACAAGATAAATCATAACCCTGGCTTAATTGTTCAATATTAACAACAGAATCTTCATTTTTTAAAAAAGAAATTATTTCATGAATGTTTTTAGCAGAAAAATCTGTGAAATTATAATAAATTAATATATTGATAAGCCCAAGTTTTGAAGGATCAATTCTTACATTATGTTCAAGTATTATTTTCTTTTGCTTTAAACTTGCTATTAAGTAACTTGCAGATTGCTGGCTTGCTCCTATCTTTTTTCCTAAATCTTTTGTTCTTATTCTGCTATTTTGCGAGAGTTCATATATTAATTTTCTTGTTTTTTTACTTGGCATTTTGTAGATTATCCTTTACTTATGTATTGTATTGGAATTTATACTAAAAAATGAATAATTATATTTAAATATCTTACTGACGCTTAGATTGGTACTCTGTTTTGGGGTTTTTATACTGCTTATTGAAAAAAATGGAATATAAAGAAAGAGACTTAGAAGATTTAAAAGCAAAAATCAGGAATTATAGATATGATGATTTTAACTTAGATTCTCTTATTGAAACTAAAGAAAAAAAGGGACTTAAAGTTGGTGTTGCAATTCCAGTTAAAAATGAAGAAGAAACACTTGCTACATTAATTGATGATATAAGATATAAATGCAATGGTTTAGTTGATACTATTGCTGTATTTGATAGTGGTTCTACTGATAAAAGCGAATTAATTTGCTATGAGAGAAATGTTCCATTTATTAAAGATGTTGATGCTGCAAATGAATTAGGAATTCGTAAGATTGATTGGAAATCTGGTAAAGGTATGAACTTATGGGCAAGCACTCATTATCTTAAAGACCATGATATTATTTCTTGGATTGATGCTGATCTTTCATTAAAACCAGAATTTATTTATGGAATTGTAGGACCTATGATAGAAGAAGATAATATTGTTTTTTCAAAAGGAAGATATTATAGACCTGAAACAGATAATAGAGTTACAAGAATTTTAGCAGAACCATTAATGAGTGCTTTATTTCCTGAAACAAGAGATTTTGCAGATCCTTTATGTGGAATATATGGTGGAAGAACAGAATTTTTAAGAGAAATTCCATTTACAACAGGATATAGTGTTGAAGTTGCTACATTAATTCATTCTCTTAATAAGACTAATTCAGAAAATATAGCTCAAGTATATATAGGTGGATTAAAAAACAGAGAGCATGATAATAGATATTTGGGAAAAATGTCTGGAAGCATAAGTTTTTCATTATTAAAATTAGCAGAACAATATGGAACTCTTAAATTAAGTGATAAAGTGTCAGCTAATATAATTCAGCAAATTACACAAGATGGAATTGAATTTGAATTTGTAAAAGAAGATATAGAAGATTTATTCTTACCAGCAATGAAAACTACAGAGAAAAAAGCAAAATTAGAACAATTGGCTTTGGTTGTTGGTTATTAGAAAGGTTTTTAAATAACTATTTAGTAGTGAAATAAGGTTAAGGGAATATGAAATCAGAATTAGAAACAAGATTAGAAGAAGCTGAGAAAGAAATAGAAGCAAGGTGGTTAGTTTTTACTCCTTGTATTGATTCATATATTAGAAAAGAAAAAGAAAAACATGGAAAAACATCTTTTGCAGAATTTACTAAAGCAATGAAAAGTATTGCTGAGGATTATGGAATGCAAAGTTTAGGTATGCAGGCTTTATTTGGAGATGGAACAATTGAAAAATATGATGATGAATTCTATTTTGTTGCATGTGGAAGATTTTATGAAAAAGAGAAAGAACAAGAAACTTATTTACTGTTGGCAAAAAGAGAACAAGAACCAACAAATGGTGTTTATGAATTAGATTTTAAAACTTCAAAAGTAATTGAAGCTGACTTTCCTTGGTATTTTGATCAAACATAAAATGAAATTACTTGTTTTAACAGCTCACCCAGATGATGAAATTACTTGTTTGGGTATGATTGAGAAAGCTAAAAAAGAGAATGGAGAAGTTTTGATTATTTGCTTTACTGCACAGAATGAAACAAGAATAAAAGAATTTAATGCTTCATGTGAATTTCTTGGAATAAAAGGAATAAACTTAGGATTAGAAGATGGCTCATTACATTTATCTGCAGAAAAGAGTCAGGAATTAATAAATAAAATTAAGGAATTTAAGCCTAGTGTTGTTATTTGCCAATCTGATATTGATTACCATCCAGATCATAAGAAAGTAAATGCAATTGCACAAGATGTTGTTGAATTTGCAAGGCATAATAAGGCATGTGAAATAAAAGAATTTATGAAATGGGAGTCAACTAATTTATTTTCATATCCAGATTATATTCTTGAAATAAGTGATGAAATTATTGAAAAGAAAAAAAAGCTTTGGGAAATTCATGCTTCACAAATTGCAAATGAAAAAGATAAAAATTATTACTTGAATTTTCTTGAAGCAAGAGCAAGATTAAGAGGCATACAAATAGGCAAGAAGTATGGTGAGGCTTATATGAGAATTCCATTGCCAATTCATGGTGATTTCTATTAGTTTTTTTATTAATCCCACAAAAAGTAAAATATTTATAC
>JAHJTU010000092.1 GCA_018829485.1 Nanobdellota archaeon
CAAGAGCAATTAAAATCTTGTTTTTCATTTTATAATCTTGCCTTCTTAGTTTTTAAATTTAGTGTTAGAATGGATATTTGTTTTATATCTTTTCATTAATAGTGAATTTGAAACAACAGTAACAGAACTAAATGCCATAGCCATTCCAGCAATAATAGGATTAAGCAAAAATCCAGTGAATGGATATAACAATCCAGCTGCTATTGGTATTCCTATAGAATTGTAAAAAAATGCCCAGAAAAGATTTTGTTTGATTTTATTGATAGTGTAGTTACTTAAACCTATTGCAGTTACAACATCCCTTAAATCATTTTTAACTAAAATAATTTGTCCAGTTTCTAGTGCAACATCTGTTCCAGCACCTATTGCAATACCTATATTTGCCCTAGCAAGTGCTGGAGCATCATTTATACCATCACCAACCATTGCTACAACTTTGCCTTTTTTCTGTAATTTTCTAATTTCTTTTTCTTTATCTTCTGGCAAAACTTCTGCCAAAACATAATTAATACCAACTTGTCTTGCAATAGCATTTGCTGTTCTTTTATTATCACCAGTAATCATAATTACTTCTTTACCCATTTTATGCAATTTTTTAATAGCTTCTTTAGAAGATTCTTTTAAAGTGTCTGCAACAGCAACTAAACCAATAACCTTTTTATTGACTGCTAAAATCATAACTGTTTTTCCTTCGCTTTCTAAATTGCTTATTTTTTCTTCTAATGTTTTAATTTTTATTTTATACTTTTTCATTAAATTTCTGTTACCAAAAATAATCTTATTTTTCTTGTATTTCGTAATGATTCCATGTCCGGGAATTGCTTTAAAGAATTCAGCATCCGGGATTTTCATTTTTTCTTCTTTTGCTTTGTTGATAATGGCGTCTGCAAGTGGATGTTCTGATTTTTTCTCTGAAATAGCAGCATATTTTAGAATTTCTTTTTTGTTTAATTTATCTACTGCTAAAATATCTGTAACAATTGGTTTTCCTTCTGTTAAAGTTCCTGTTTTATCAAAAACAATGGTTGTTAATTTATGTGCATTTTCTAATGCTTCTGCTCCTTTAATTAATATTCCATTTTCCGCTCCCTTTCCTGTTCCAACCATTATTGCTGTTGGTGTTGCTAGTCCTAAAGCACACGGACATGCTATAATTAAAACTGCTATGAAAATACTAAGTGCAAAAACAAAACTTTGTCCTAAAATAAAATACCAAAATATAAAAGATAAAACTGCAATGATAATAACTGTTGGAACAAAATAACTGCTTACTTTATCAGCTAATCTTTGGATTGGTGCTTTGCTTCCTTGAGCTTCTTCTACTAATTTTATTATTTGATTAAGAACAGTATCTTTGCCAACTTTAGTTGCTTTGAACTTGAAAGAACCATGTTTATTAATTGTGGCTCCTATTACTATATCACCCTCCTTTTTTTCTACAGGAATGCTTTCTCCTGTAATCATAGATTCGTCAACAGAAGAAATTCCATCTATCACTATTCCATCAACAGGTATTTTTTGTCCAGGTTTTACTACAATAATATCACCAACAACAACATCTTTTATTGGAATTTGTATTTCTTTATTACCTCTAATAACAATTGCATTCTTTGGTTGTAAACCTATCAGTTTTTTAATAGCTTCTGATGCTCTGCCCTTTGTTACAGCTTCAAGCCATTTTCCAAGAATGATAAATGTGATTATAATTGCAGAAGTCTCAAAATAAACATTATTCCCTAGAATATTAGGGAAGAATACAACAAACAGGCTATAAAAGTAAGCAGCAGATGTTCCTATGGCTATTAAAGTATCCATATTAGCAGTTTTTGATTTTAATGCTAGAAATGCTCCTCTATAAAATCTGTAGCCAACAACAAATTGGACAGGAGTTGTAAGTAGAAGAAGTATTATATTTTTATATGGGATTTCTATATTCAACCATTCAAATGGCATTGCAATTAAAAAGATTGGAATTGATAACAACAAAGCCAAAATAAACAAAGATTTTAGAGTCCTAATTTCTTTTTCTCTTTGTTGTTTTTCTTTATCAACAATTTTTTCTGCTTCATGATAAGATTCTTTAATAACTCTATATCCTAATTGTTCAATTACATTATTAATTTCGTTTTTATTATTTATTGTTTCATCAAATTCCACAGTTGCCCTTTCTGTTGCAAAATTAACATTTGCTTTAATAATACCATTTAATTTTTTTAAGGTTGATTCTATCTTTTGTGCACAAGAAGCACAATGCATTCCTAAAATTGGGATTGTTATTTTTTTCATATTTTATACCTTGTTTTATCAGTTGATATACATACATTTTCAATTCTTTTTATACAAACATCCATCCGTCCCCTTCAATATCAGATTTTTTAATTAAAAGATTTTCTCCATCACTTTTACTTGGCAAATAACCAGGCCAGCACCCACCAGGATTTTTATTTTCTGTTCCAATGCCGTTTATTGGATACTTATTCCCACAATTGTTGCAAACCATATAGTTTCCTTCTTGTCTATATCCTTTTTTTGAACTATAACAAACATCACAAGCATCAAAACCTGTCTTTATGCTACCATCTGATGCTTTGACTGCAAAAAAACTTATTGTAGTTCCATCAATCTTATAATCATAAAACTTGGCTTGCCCTGTTATCTCTGATAAAGGAATAGTTAGTCTTTCTTCATTTCCTTCTCCCAAAATATTTCCTGTTAAGAAGGGTTTGAAAAAAAAGAAACCTACAACCAATAAAATCAACCCAGTAATCCAATATACTTTTCTCATTTTATTATATTCTAACTCCCTTCATTTTTATTAACTTCCACAACCCCCAGTGCAACTTCCACCAGCAGAAGCCCCGCAACTACTTCCACCACATCCACTGCCACAACTTCCTTCTACTGAATTAGTATTTGCTGGCCTTTGAGTCAATTCCTCTCCACCATTTCTGCTATTAGTTATAACAGTAGCAGGATACGTATCAAAAACATCCAGTCCAAGAATTTCCTGCTCATTTGTAGATGAGCTATATTGAAAATCAAAATAATTTGGAAACCTAAATTCGACATTATAAACCCCTTGGATTGTTTTTAATTCGTTGCTAATTAAAGGCGCATGGCCTGGACAGGGAATTTTAACTTGGAGTGTGAGATCTGAAATATCATTTGGATTTCCCTGATAGATTGCTGCTCCTGTAAGAGATACATTAGCAAGAAGAGGAAATATTAACATAAAAAGCACTAAATTTATTCCTATTGTAGAGCCGTACATGGTTGCTAAATACTTCCATTTCCTTTTTATTCCATCTATAGATACTGAATCATTTTTTCTCAAATACAAAAATGATGAAAGTGTTGCAAACATAAGAGATATCAAGATAAGTATGTGAAAGAAATAATGATTCATTAAGAGGGGTTTGAAAGATTGCATCAAGATTGTTACCCCTAATACACTTCCTATAATAAAAGCTATGCAACCTATATGTGGAATTAAACCATATATTATACCTGTTGCAATCCCTTTGTTTCTTTTCGAATTATCTTTTTCACAACAATCTGTTTTTTCAGCTTTTTTATTTTTCATAAAATATCAACAAAGAAACAGCTTTAAAGCACTTGTATGAAACTAGTTTCATAACTTATTTCAATATAACAACATTACTCATGCCCCTTCTCTTTCTTTCTATAAGCCCCTTTCCTTCTAAGGTATCAAGAATTCTTGTGACTTTTACTTTTGACATGACGGCTTTCTCTGCTAATGTAGCTTGAAAAATAGCTCCCTCATCTGCAACTAATTCAAGAATCTTTTTCTCATCCTTATTTAGTTCCTTTAGTGAAATCTTCAATTCCTTTATTTTGGCTTTTGAAGTTTCTTTTTTTTCAAAGATTAAGTAAATCCCAAATGCTGCTGTTAATATCACAAAAATAAAAGCAAATATAGATAGAGTAGGCAGTGCTTTGTTAAATGGACATATTCCCTCTGGTAAAGGACAAGTTTTATGTAATTCAGCATAAGCATTTTTCAATTCTATTGTAAGAAATACTAATGTTATGAACATGATTATTGATAAAACTACAATAATTAATCCAGTTTGTCTTTGGTTCATTTCCTAATAAAAATAAATAGCTTTTAATATTTTTCTTACCACCCTTTTTTATGACAATGCTATGGAGTGCTCATAAAATAAAATATATCTTACAATGTCCTAGAAAATTCTTTTATAAATCTGTTATGAGACCAAGAGCAAAAGAAGTAATTCCAGCACATTTTGCAAGAGGGAATTTTTTGCATCAATGGATGAAGAAGATGTATAATAAGGATGGAACTTTAAAATACAAGTCAGCTGATTCTTATGCTAATTCTGTTAAAGGTCCATGGAAACAAATAATTGAGCAAGGAGAAATACAAGGACAAAAAATAAATTGGAGAGATGAATCTCAGCCTTATGTTATTAGAGATCAGATAATGAAAACACTTAGAAAAGTTTATGAGTTATATTCTAATCAATTACCACCCTTAATAATTGAAGAAAGATTTAAATCAGAATTTGAATTTGGAAATGAGATTTTTAATTTAACAGGACAAGTAGATGAGATAAGGGTTGATAATGGTTTTGCAATAAGAGACCATAAAACAAAAGAAAGAGCACCAAGAAAAGAAGTTTTAGATTATGATTTACAATTTACATTTTATCCTCTTATTATTGCTTCATTAATTAAAAGTAATTCTTTTGATTCTTTGTCATCTAAGATTCCAAAAATTCTTAAGGGAAATCTTAAATCTGCATTAGAAAAAACAAAGAATATGAATGTTATTGAAATTGCCTCTGATATATCTTTAGAGTATCATTTAATGTCTAAAGGAGAAATTGTAAATGTTAGCAAAAGAACTCCTGAACATTTTTATGAGCTTTTTGACACCATATCTTATGCAAAAGAACTTAATGAAAAATACAGAAGAGAGAATAAGTGGCCAGTAAATAGATTTAGTTGTAATGAATGTACTTATATAGAAAGATGTTATGAAGATTCTCAAAACAATAAATTAGAAGAAATTACAAAACAATCTGAAATTTTTAGCAAACCATGCATGCCAGTAAAAATAATAAATAAAAATAAAACAGAGAGAATTAAGTTTCCAAAAGCAAAAAAGAAAAAATTAGAACAATCTGTCTTGAATCTTGACTAATGGTTTTTCTTTTTTTTCTGGAGTTGAAAATAAGTCTTTAGCTCTTTGTTTTACTAGTTCATTATATTTTTGTGTTATTGCTTTATCATATGGAAGTTTTATTTCTGAATTATATTCTCCTTCTATAACTCCTTTATTATAATCTGAATAAATCTTTTTTATTCCATTTTCAATAAAAGAATATACTGTATCAAATAATGGCCAATCTTTTCTAATATTTGGAGAATCCCAAATACCAGCATAAAAGTACATTAATGCATAATCTCCTGCATTTTTACCTAAATCAGAAAATCCATCTTGTATTGCCTGTAATATTTCTTTTGGCACTTCACCTGTATTTCTTAATCCATAATAAACTCTTTGTAATGGCTCTTTTCTGAATTCACCAGAATAAATTCTTTCACTAAAATCAAAAGGAACATCAACTCTCCTATCTCTTAATTCTTTTTCTATTTCTCTTGTTAAATCTCTTTTTAGATAAGGCATACTATCCCAATTCATTTTAGGATTAATTATGCCTTTTTGTATTGATTCTAAGAAATTTAGCTTAACTTCATCAGTATCTAATTCTCTAAGTTTTTGTTCTAAATTCTTCATTTTCTTTCCTTAACCTTATATTATTGTCACTATCGAGTACTTAAAAACCTTTTGGTATGTCTTGTTTTTCATAAATACTTATACTTGCCTTTACATGCCAAACATTGAGGATTCTTTTTAACTTTGATTTTTTCAAATCTGTTTGTTTCTGTATTAAAATAAAATAATTCTTTATCAATCTCTTTTCCAAGAATTAGTTTCATTGCCTGATTAACTTGCAATACAGCAATTACAGCTGTTATTACATTTAATACACCTGTTATTGCACATGTTTCTTTTATTTTTGCTTTTTGGAATATACATTGGAAACATGCTCTTGTTTTTTCTTTAGGAATGATTGTATAAACATGTCCTCTTTCAGCAATAGCAGATGCATATATGAATGGAACTTTATACTTGAGTGAAAAATCATTAATTAAAAATCTTGTTTCTAAATTATCAGTGCAATCAAGAATTATATCTGCTTTAACAAGTTCTTTAATATTCTTTTTTGTTAATTCTTGTGCATATGATTTTACCTTTATTTTGCTGTTTATTTCTTTGATTTGCCTTTCCATTACTTTTGCTTTGCTTTTACCAATATCTTTTTCTGAAAAGAATTGCCTTTGCAAATTGTGAATTGTTATTTTATCTTTATCAATGAGAATGAGGTTAACACCAGCTCTTGCTAATAATTGTGCTGATAAACTTCCTAATCCACCTAAGCCAATTATTGCAACTATTGCCTTGCTAAGCTTTTCTTGTCCTTTCTTGCCTATAATTACTTCTTGTGCATGATATCTGCTCATTAATAAGAAAAAGAAAATTTGTTTTTAAATTTAGTTATTCCTTTTTATTTAATCCTTTATTTTCAGAATTCTTTTCAAAGCTTGCTGGTCAAAACCAATAACAATAATACCATCTATGTCAATAACAGGAACACCCATTTGTCCACTTTTATTAAACATCTCTTGTCTTGCTGACATGTCATTTGCAACATTAACTTCCTTGAATTCTATTTTATGCTTTTTAAGAAAGTTCTTTGCAATAGTGCAATAAGGGCATGTGTCTGTTGAATAAACTTTGACTTTCATTATATTACATAGAAAAATAGTTTTTTAAAATTATCGCAATTTTCTCTCAATTCTTTCTAGTTGTTTTTGAACTTGCTGTATTTCTCTTTCAGCTTTTCTATTCACATGATAATCATATTCCAGCCTGATTTTATTTTTCTGTTCTTCTCTATTTTGACTCATTAAAATTATTGGTGCTTGTATAGCTGCTAAACAAGATAATATAAGATTTAAAAGAATGAATGGATAAGGATCCCATTGATTTCTCCACATATATACATTTATTGAAATCCATATAATCATAAAAATCAAGAAAGAAAAGATAAATAACCAGCTTCCTGCAAATCTTGTTAAGGAATCAGATGCTCTTTCTCCGTAAGTTATCTCATGTCTTAAGATATGCTTTTGCTCCTCTTTTTTATCCATAATATAATAGAGATTTTTTATTTTATAAATTTTTTTATGCTTGTTTTATGTATTTGTATGCCTGATAAACTGCTTGAACTCCTTCTCCTACTCCTGTTATTGCTTGCTTGAATTCTGTTTCAGTAACATCACCTGCTGCAAAAACTCCTTTAATATTTGTTTTACTGTTTTTATCTATTACTATTTCCCCTTTATCATTGATTTTAACACCTATACTATGTGCAAGTTCACTTAATGGAATATAGCCAATATCTATGAATAAAGCATCTAACTTAAATTCCTTGCTTCCTTTGTGGGGTTTATCAAAAATAACTTTCTCCATTTGTTTTTTACCTTTTATTTCTGTAATATTTGTGTTATTTATGATTTCAATTTTGTCCTGCTTGGCTTTTTCTTCTATTCTTTTTGTATTTACTGGTTCAGCTCTTATTTTTTCTTTTCTGTAAATTATGTAAACTCTCTTTGCAAATTCTGTAAGCATCAGAGCTTCTTTTGCAGCACTATCGCTCCCTCCAGCAACTCCAACTATTTTATCTTTATAGAAAGGACCATCACATAGAGCACAATAATGTACTCCTTTATTTTCAAATTCCTTTTCACCTGGAATATTTAGTTTTCTGTGCTTTGTTCCTGTGCAGAAAATAATTGTTTTTGTTGAAAATTTTTTTCCTTGTGTTATTGCTTTATATCCTTGATTGATTTTTTCTATTTTTGTAACTTTATCATTCAAGATGTGAATATCATACTCTTTTGCATGCTCTTCTATTTTATCTACTAATTCTTTTCCTGGTATGCTAATAAAGCCAGGATAATTTTCAACTGGACTAGCAATAACAATTGTTCCACCTGGCAAATCTCCAATGATAAGTGTTTTTAATCCAAGTCTTCCAGCATACATTGCAGTTGCCCAACCAACAATGCCTGTTCCAATTATTATTGTATCATAAAGTATTTTCTCTTGTGGCTGATATTTGTCTTTTTGTTTTGTCATAATACTCTTTTGCAAGAATGATTTTTATATCTTTCTTATGTTTTTACAAATGTTCCCATGCTCTTCTAAATCTTATGAATTTGTCTAATCCAATTCTTCCACCGCCATTTAATGCAAGTAAAATCATAGCAGCAAGCAACCCCACATCTTTTGCTATGAATGTCTGCAATTTAATCCAAAACATTATTATTACTATCAAAATCATAGCAGAAGCAACAATAGCAACTAATCTTGAAAATAATCCCAAAAGCAAGAATGAACCAACAAGTAATTCAGCTAATCCATAAAATATTGTGAAATAAATGGGATTTGTTATACCTAATGAAGATACTAATACTGCATTTGCTTGAAGATTTACTAGCTTGTCAATTCCAAAATACAAGAAAACAAATGCTAAACCCACCCTTAGTATTAAGGATGCAATATCTGATAAAGCCCCTTTTCTCATGCTTTCTTATAGTAATTTTAATTTAAAAAGTTTTCATTTGGTTTTTATTTTAGAAAGATATATAAAGTATTTTGGATAAAATGAATAATAAGGGGTTAAAAATGCCAGAAGAATCTATTAAAATTTCAAGAAGAGCCTTATTTTTTATAATGGCTTTTGTAATAGTATTAGCAGTTGGGTTTGCATTTGGATGGCTAATAAGACCTTCTGTAACTGGTGCTGTTATTGCTGGAGATACTGCAGGACAAAATCTTGTTGATTTCTTGAATGAGAGAATTGGTGGAGGCATTAGTCTTGTAAATGTAGCAGAAGAAGGACCTTTATACAAAGTTACATTATTATATCAGGGACAAGAAACCTTTGCTTATACAACTAAAGATGGAGAGTACTTTATAATTGGCGCAGAGAAAATAGTATCTGGAACAGAGACAGAAACAAATGCAGGAACAAACACAAATGTGAATAAAGGAATTCCTAAATCAGACAAACCAAGTGTTGAATTATTTATATGGTCTTATTGTCCTTATGGTGTTCAAGCTCAAGGTCCTTTTGTAGAAGTAGCTAATTTACTTGGAAATACTGCAGACTTTAATGTAGTTCTTTATCATGATGGACATGGAGCATACGAAACTCAACAGAATAAGATTCAAGCATGCATACAAAAATTAGATAAAGAAAAATACTGGAGTTATGCAGAAAGATTTGTACAGGAAATTTATCCTAATTGTGGGGCTTCAAGAGATGCAGATTGTGATAAAACAGAATCAATTAAGAGTATGGACTCTTTGGGTATTGATTCAACTAAAATAATGTCTTGTGTTACATCAGAAGGAAGCACTTTATTAAATGAACAAATACAACAAGCTAGAGAATTAGGAGTAACTGGCTCACCAACACTTGCAATAAATGGTATGGTTGTGAATGTTGTAAGAAATGCAGATTCTTTCAAACAAGCTATTTGTTCTGCATACAATAATCCACCTGGAGATTGTGGCACTACATTAGAAACAACTGCAAGCACAACAACTGCAACTGCTGCAGGAAACTGCTAATAAAATAAATTTATTTCTTTTTCTCTTTTTCCTTTATTATTCTTTAAAGAATATATTTCAGCACATATATGCTTTTTAATTGTTAATGTTTTTTGTTTGTGGTTAGGGAGAATGGTTGAAATAGATTTTAATCCATATGGTTTTAGTAAGACAAAAAGAGAAACATCATTTGAAGCAGAGGAAATCTTATTTAAGTCATATAAGATGTATAAGCAGAAAGCAGTAAGAATTTCTGAAGGAAATTCTGAGTTTGTTGATAATCCTTCTCAAATAAGACTTATTGATTACATTGGGGGAGATGATACTATGCTTTTAGCTGCTACTGGTGGCTTTGGATTAGATATTACTCAATTTAAATCACAAATAGATTTTTTTAGATTTTTAAGGCAAAATAAAATTCGTGAGCCATTTAAATTTACAGAATTGAAATTCCATATTGAATGTCCAATTAAACCAGCATTAATTATTGTTCCTTATTCAGAAGCTAATGTAAATGAATATTCTGGAAGATATTCTGTTATGTCTGATGTTTTTCATTTGCCTGATATTAAAGATAAGATGAAATTGAAAAAGATAGTTGATACATATGCTCTTGCTGCAAAATCTTATGAGGGATTCTTGGAAAAAGATTTTACAAAAGAACTTTCAAGAAATGTCTTAGGATTGGGTAATTTTACCCAGTTTTATTGGAAATTAAATCTTGAATCTTTATTTGATTTTATTTCAGAAAATGAATCTAAACATTTGGAAATGCAACCTTATGTTAATGCATTTAAGAAAATTGCTAAATGTGTTGCACCAATTGCTTATGTGTCTTTTGAAAGTGTTGATAATAATTCGGATTTTTCAGATTTAGAAGCAATATTAGATTTTTATAAAATTCAGAAAAGCAGAAAACCATTAGATAATCCACACGGAATAAGTGAAACAAAAAGATTATGTATTAAAAAAGCAGAAAATGAATTATTTAATCCAAAAAAATGTCTTGAACAAGGTTATTTGTCTTTGATTGATTACATGGGTGGTGATGAATCAATTGTTCAAGCTGCAAGGGTAAGTTATGGAAGAGGCACAAAAAAAGTTTCACAAGATAATGAGCTTATAAGATATTTGTATAGGCATGGGCATACTACTCCTTTTGAAATGATTGAACTTTCATTTGAGGCTAAATTGCCTTTTTTTGTTGAAAGACAATGGGTGAGACATAGAACAGCAGATAAAACAGGAATTGCAGGATTATTTTTGCCTTGCAAAGATTTTTATTTTCCAGAAGAAAGCCAGATAAGAAAACAGTCAAAATCAAATAAGCAAGGAAGAGCAGAAGAAATGTGTGAAAATGATAAGCTCGAAATACTTGATACTTTTTATACTAATTATTTAGAACAATCAATGAAAGAGATTCTTGTAAAGGGTGTTGGACATTTCATGCATTGGACATGGAAATGTGATTTGAAAAATATTCTTAATTTCCTAAATTTAAGATTAGATGAACATGCACAACATGAGGTAAGGGAATATGCTAAAGAAATGGCTGGAATTGTAAAAGAAGTTTCTCCTTTTTCTTGGAAAGCATTTAATGATTATACTTTGCATAGTATTAACTTTTCAAAAGCAGAAACAGAAATACTTAATGAAATGTTATCTGGAAAAAGTTTCAATAAAGATATTATGGAAAAAGCAGGAATACATAATAAATTTGAGCAAGGTGAAGTTGAAAAAAAATTTGGAAATCTAAGATTCTGGGAATAAAATAAATTAAATAAAAAAAGAGGAAAATGAAAGGCAAAATCATAACAATAGAAGGTGGAGATGGAACTGGCAAGCAAACACAAGCTGCTAAACTTGTTTCTAATTTGAGAGAAAAAGGTTATGATGTTGAGACATTAAGTTTTCCACAATATGATAAACCAACAGGCAAGATAATTAGAGCATATTTGAATGGAGAATTTGGGAATTTAAATGAAATTAATGCTAAAACTGCATCTGCTCTTTATGCTTCTGATAGACTTTCAGCACAAGATAAAATGCAATCTTGGATTAATGATGGAAAGATAATTGTTCTTGATAG
>JAHJTU010000093.1 GCA_018829485.1 Nanobdellota archaeon
AATGAACTTCTTGCATCTAAAATAAATCCTTTTTCACTTAATTTAAATAAAATACTATCAGCAACAACACCGCAATCTTCTACTGCTTCCTGGAATTTGCTTGCATCAAGTTTCAAATTAGCAGAGAATTTTAATTCAGGCTCTTTCCTGCTTTCTCCTTCTACATCAATTAATGAAAGAATAAAACTCTTTTTCTCCTCACCAAAATGAACAAGAAGTTTTCCTTCTTTTGCTTCTAAATGCATGTTTTCCTGCTTTCCTCTTCTAAGAACTTGCTTAAAATCATCAAGATTAATTCCTATTTCTTCATCTTCAGCTTCATAATGAGAAAATGCACTTGAAGGCAACTTGAATATAAGCATAGCAGCATTTGTTGGATCAATTGCAATAATCTTTAATCCTTCTGGATTGAACTTTATCCTTATTTCACTTACTAATTCAGATATTATATTTACAACATCTGAAAAAAATCCTGTCCTCTCAAATGTAACTCTCATTTTTTAATTTTTAAATAATGATTTTCATACTCTGGACATCTGTAGCAATATGCTCCAACACAACACCTTTCTAATTTAAAACAGTATAACTTATTTTCTGTTCTTAAGGCACTATGCTCACATGTTGATTGTTTAGGCATTTCTTCAAAACGCTTATCTATATTTTCTTTTATTTGCTTACAGTTTTCAATAACTTTATTTAAACTCATTTTTTACTTAAAGTCCTTAGTTATTCAAGTAAGAAAGCTAAATCTTAAATATTTTATGTTTACCCAAATTTATGCCCAAGGAAATACACCAGCAATTAAAGGCCATAAAAAGCCCATTATTTCTGGGCTAAATATCATAAGAACACCAGCAATTAATGTATGTGAGAAATGCTCACCTATGCCTCTTGCAGCTAATCTGCCTCCTCTTACAACCATGCTTACTGCTTGTATCTTAAACATTGCAATAATTCCAATAAGAACTCTTACAGGCAAGAAATTGAAAAAGGATACAAAAGTTATATTTTGCAATGAAGGAAAAAAGCTTAATGCCCATTGAACATTCATTACAACAAACACAAATAATATAGAAAATAATGCAGCTTGCAAACCATGACTGAACCACCTCATACCAACAAAACTTTCATCTGCATGAATAGCAAATAATTCATAAATTCCTACAAGTATTCCCAATAACAATGCAGGCCAAATTACAAATTCTGTCATTTTCCTCTTTTATATTATATTTAGAGATTTACTATTTATAAATCTTATTAAGTGTATCTTCTCCACCTATACTTACATTTAGTGCATTGAAAGAATTGTGTTTCAGCTTCATCACCTGCTCTTGTTTGTGCTGTATAGAAGTAAGCTTCCTCATTCTTGCATTTAGGACAATCAATTGTTATTGTTGGCATAACAATACTTTCATTTTCTCTTAAAACACCACCACCTGCTTTCTTTGCAAATTTCTCAGAAGTGATTATCTTAACCTTTCCTTTTTCTGTATAAGTGCACCTTGGACATCCAAATAATTTCCTCTTTTGCACAAGTAAAGTGCCGCATTTAGGACAAAATTTCATTTTTTAACTGATTTTCTATCTATTAGAACTTTAAAAAGATTATGGTGGCTGATTTTGTAATCAATTATCTAACTCCAGTAAATGCTTCAACAAAAAACAACTTTATCCAACCCAAATAAGGTAATCTTGCAATTGCAATTCCCTGTATTTGTTCAGGCTTGATTTTTTCCTCAAAACTAATTTGCCCAATATTTGCATCTCCTTTTGTTTCAATATAATCATCTTCAACTTTGACAATTCTATGAATTATTGCTTTATTCTGAAATTCTGGCTTGAAAACAACAACATCTCCAACTTTCAATTGCTCAAAATCTTTACCTTGAATAACCATTATATCTCCTTTGTTTAATCCTACTTTAAATGGCCATCCTTGAATTGCTTGTCCAGTAATTCCAAAATCACCATAATAACTTTCTTGGGTTTGCCACCATGTATCAAAACCACCAGGATGCTCCATACTTCCACTTTCAACTACAACTAATGGTAAGGAAGTTGCAAATATCAAACCAAGTAAAGGATAGAAAATGAATCTTACAAGTACAAAAGCAAGCAATAAGCTAACTAGCCAGCTAAGCAAGCTATTTGAATTCCATAGCCAATTCCAAAATTTTCCTATTTGCTTCATCATACTAACTTGTTTTTTCATACTATTTATTATTCAAAATTTCATTTAAAAAGCTTTGTAAAGAACACATAATTATTTAGCAGCTTTAAATGCTTTAAGAATCTCTTCATTCTTTTTGCTTAATCTTGCAATAGCATCCTGCAATGCTTTTTTTGCACTCTTGCCATCTGTCTGTAAATGCAATACAGGATTTTCAGTTGGATGTTTTCTAGTATAAGATGCCTGAACTATATTTTTATCTTCCCACAATTCTTTTCTCAAAACTTCGCAAATAGTCAAATCATCAATTTCAATTTTCAATTCATTCTGTTTTTTATCAATAATCTTAACTTCCATTTTATTCTTCTATTCTTATTTTCTCCTTACTTCCTGCTTTTAAATCTTTTTCCCTTTCATTAAGAACATCTAATTCTGTCTCTGCAGTTTCAGTTTTCTTATCTGGCTTTCCAGTAAAGAAAGTCTTTGCCCTTTTAAGCAAGTCCTTTAAACTTGTTTTTTCATCTTTAAAATTAATCTCTGTTTCTTCAGGCAATTCTTTTTCTGGTTTAAACTCCTGCTTAAAAAACTGACTATATCTTTTCAATATTTGTTCTGAAGGTTCTTCTCCACCCTCAATTTTATTAATGTCTTCTAATTTTAACCCAATTGAATCAGCTAATTTTTCC
>JAHJTU010000094.1 GCA_018829485.1 Nanobdellota archaeon
TCCAATCCTTTGTTCTCAACCAAGAAATCTATAATCTTAAATAAAGGCATTTCTCCTGTAAGCTGAATTAATAATGATTTTTCTTTCATAAAATCATAAAAAAAGCAAAGTTTATAAAGTTTACTTTCAACGTCTATTTAGATAGACTTATACTTTAAAGATGTGGACTATTTTCTTGAAAAAGAAAGACTGAATAATTCCTCAGAATCCTGCTTAATTTTCTGCATGCTTTACATCTTCCTGCTTCTTTATCAAAACATTTATAAAGTATACTGAGGTATACTTATCATGGTAACAACAATAAAACTAGAACAAGGAACAAAGTCAGAATTAGATGAATTTAGAGAGTCAAAGAATGAAAGTTATAATGAAGTACTAAGAAAATTAATTTTTATTGCAAAGATGACTAAAAAAGACGCAAGACTTAGTAAGAAAACTATTGAAGAAATAGATGCTGCAAGAAAAAGAATCAAACAAGGAAAGTTTTACACAGAAGAACAAATGAAGAAAAGACTTAATTTATAGATAACAATATTTTTTACAGATTTTCATAAACATGCTTTCTATGTCCTGCCTTTTCATCAAAGATTAATTCAAACATATTTCATTTGGGGTTTTAAAGTTTAAAAAATTTCTGCATGCTTTTTCCACTAATCATCCACTTTCCTATACTTGTCCTTAATTTCATCTATATTCTTCCAATATGATTCTATAATATCTTGAGTTTCTTGTATTTTCTTTTCATAATCTTTTGACTTATTTTCATATTCATTATGCATTTCAAGAGGAATATTACTTGCAATAAGAACTCTTTCAACTTCTATGCTTTTTTCATATAAAGCAAAGCACTCCTCAGCTTTATCTGCTATTTTATCAAGCAATGATCTTATTTCCAATTTATCTTCTAAACTATATCCCATCTTCCATGCTTACTTCTTTTCTTCATATTCCTTAATTTTATTCATATATTCATCTATTTGCTTCTGATATTTCTGGATTTTCTCTTCACTTGCTTTGTACTTTCTTTCATATTTCTTTTTCATTTCAGGTGGAATATTACTTCTCATAAGAACATTCTCTATTGTAATATGCTCTTCATATAACACAAGACATTTCTCAGCTACTTTACTCATGCTTGCTTTTAATGAACTTAAATCTTCATCTTCAGATTGCTCTTTATTCTGTCCTATATCTTGTTCTATATCTATTCTAGTTTCTAATTCCTTACTCATCTTATTCTCCCTAGCCTTATTATACTCTTAAAGAAATACATATAAATTTTTGCATCTTATACTTATTATGGATCAAATAAAGGAACAGCAGGAAAATTATATTGAAGTATCCTTAAAAACAGAAAAGGGAGATATGCATTTTCCACTTAGAATTAATCCTATTGGTTCATTAGAAGATAAAGTAAAAGATCTTTCTGGTTGTTTAGATATTCATTTTAAAGTGTATAAAGATTCCAAAGATTGCAAGAAAGGCAAATATGTAGCAACTTATTATTCTGAATTCAATGCTCCTTTTGAAGTTTCATTTGAAATAGAAGTTTCTTATCACCCATATAATAGGCCTACTAAAACTAAAACACCACATTGGATAACCAGCATAGAAGTATCAAAACACAAAACAGGAAAAGATTTTGAAAAAAAAGTTAATAAAGTCTCTTATAAAAATCTCACAAAGGCAAGAGCATATGCAATAGCAAATGAAATACAGAATCTTAGAGATACATTATTATTCATTGGTGTAGAAGGAAATCATAATCTTATATAGAATTCTTATTTTTTTAACTCCTTAATCTGCTTTGAGCATCACTTATTTTTGATTCCCAACTTCTTATATTGCCCTTTATGTCATTTATCTTCTGGTAATTTTCTTCAATCCATCCTTGAACTCTGTATGAATGATCATCTGTTCTTGCATTAGCTGCCATATCTTCAAGTTTGCTTATGTTATTTTCAATACTAGATATAGCACCTTCAGCTCTTTCAATATTTCCTTCCCATCTGCTAATATTACTTTCTGTTCTTTCAACCCATTCCTCATGCTTTCTTGCTTTCTCTTCTTTTCTCCTTAAATAATCTTCATGCTTTGCTCTTTTCTCTGATTTAATTATCTCAATTTTAGATATTGCAGTATTCCAAGCATGATTTAAAGTGCTATTGATATTTCCCCACTGATCTTTTTGCATATAACAACCACTTAACTCACCTCTTGCATTTTTTATATCTTGTAAAGCATCATATGGGTCCAAAGAATTAGCAGCACTTAAACATCTATTTGCAATTCCTTGTGCTTTTGAATAATCTGTATTCTGAATATCTTGTCTTTTTATTCTTAATTCTTCATTTGTGCTTTTCCATAATTCCCAGCATGCATTCCTATCTTCTTTCATAAGATTTAGTTCCTTCATTCTTTGCATAGCTCTTGTTTGATAATCTCTTGCAACATTAAATTCCTCTTTACTTCTTGAACCACCAATTTGATAATGGGCATTTGTAATCAAATCTTCTATTGTTCTACGATTTGTACTTGACTGAGCTCTTCTATCCTCTTGTTTGCTTTTGGCTCTATCACAAATATCCCTGTATCTTGTCCATAATCTATCTCTATCTCCTTTGAATAATGAAGTTTCTTTGAATTTTTGAGAAATTTGTTTTGCGTGAGGCCAGAATTCACCATAATTATACTCGCTAATTGCAGGAATTCCAATACCAGTAAAATGACTTGTAGCTAAACTCTCTATTTCCTGTTCTAGTTTTGATGCATTAGACTGAAATTCTTGCTTAACATTTTCTTTTACATTAATATACCTATCAAATAATTTTTCTCTATCTTCTTTTTTTAGGGGCTTTAAATTTTTGAATAAATCCATTACTTGTCTTGATTCACTAAAAAATCCACGATAATTTCCACTATTTTGCATAGATTCCAAATTAGATACTTGATTTTCTATTGTAGAATAATTTTGTCTAGATTCTTGTTCATAATCTTCCCTAGCCATATAAAAGAAATATGGTAAATTTTAAAAATCTTACCCACAAGTACAGAACCTACAAGTATCTCTTATGTATGGCAAGGTATTTTCTTAGAAAGTATGTTGTGAATTTGTCTTCATCTTTCCTTAATGCTTTATAGTATGCTTTCCTCTTCTTGTACTCAATAATTAACATTGGACACCCATTATACCACAACATGTAATTCATTAATAATCTGCCTATTCTTCCATTTCCATCTCCAAATGGGTGTATTTTCTCAAATCTATAATGTGTTCTTGCTGTTAATTCTACTGGATTGTGTTTATTTTTTTGCTTTGTATACTTTATCATATTTTTCATTAGTTGATTTATCTTTCTATAATCTGGAGCAATATGTCCTGCAATTGTTACAAAATACTTCCTGAACTTACCTGCGATATCTTGTTTTGTTTGTTTAAAGATTTCATTATGCCAGAATAATATTAGTTTTATTGTTAATTTCTCTTTGTTTTTCAACATTTCCAGAAATATTTGATTATGAGCTTCTGTTTCCTTTATGTCTCTTGTTGGCTTATTTGGAGATATTCCTTTTGTGATTTCTCTTGTTTCATCTAAAGTTATAGTGCTTCCTTCAACAGCATTTGTATTATATGTAAAAGCTATTGATATTTCTTGCAATTGCTTTTCCTTAGCTGATTCTGGAAGTTTTTTCCATTCTTTTTGAAAACCTTTTTTTATTTTCTCTAGTTTTGCATCTATATCTTGGCCTTTGAACTCTTTTTTGAATGTGTTAATAATCTTGCTAATATCTTTGGGAATTATTTTTCCAAGATATTTCTCTTTTGTTATTACTTTTCCTTTTTCTCTTGCAGAATGCTGTAAATAGAAATACTCTTTTTTACCTTTCTTCCTTTTTATTATCCTCATAAATACCTTACCATTACATATTATTTAAATCTTTCTTTTTAGAACTCTTGTAATGGTAATCATCCACAAAAACAGAACTCTTTTTCAGCTTGGTATTTTCCCATCTTTTTGATTTTTAATGCATCATATATACCAATAGCTCTTTTCTTGCCACATTTGCTGCATATCTTGTTCCTGTCTATTACATATCCCATCTTTTCTGCTCTTTTGTCTTGCTCTTTTTCTTAACTTATTTAATTATTCTTTAAATTTATAAATCTTTTGAAAAATAAGATTTTAATATCCATAATTCTTTTCTTATGTATGAATAAAAGAGGCATAATTTGGGTTATTATTATAGTCTTAGCTATCTTATCAGTGATTGTTTTATCTGCCATGTTCTTAGGAATTAAAAAAGATATAGAAGGAAGGTCATCTGGAAATGATACA
>JAHJTU010000095.1 GCA_018829485.1 Nanobdellota archaeon
ATTTTGCATCTTCTAATGTTTTAGCAATATCAACACCATCTAAAGAAGAAACCAAAATTTTAATTTTAGCGTCATCTGGTTTTATTCCAGCTGCCTCTATAATTCTCTTTATACTTTCTTCATCTACTTTTTTTCCAGCTTTGTGCAAAATTAATGCAGCGTAAATATATTCCATTTTTCTATTTTATAGTGTGAGGATTAAATGTGCTCCATTTTTAAATTTTATTGTTTATCAGAGAAGCCTGATTATTTGCCTCAATAATGAAATCTTTGACATTTTCTTTGGTAATTATTCTTGCATCCTTGCTTAAATAAAATGCGTTATTATATGCTTCTTTTAGGAATATGGTTGAAGATTCTTTTGTAAAGTATTTTGATTCAAGTATTAAAGCAAATGCATTATTATATGCTTCTTTTAATTTAGCTAATTGTTGTTCAACATTTACTTCCAAATCTTCTGACTTGAAAAGAATATCAGATTTTTTATCATAAGCTAATAATGGAAATAATCTTGCTGTTACTGGCAGAATATTCAACTTTTCTAATGCTTTTGCCAAAGATTCAGTAATTGTATCTCCTTTCTTAATCATAAATGAATCTCTTATTACAACTTTTCCTTTTTCCAAACCAGCTTTTATTCCAGCATCAGATAATTCAGCTAAAATTGGTCCTGCTGGTAATCCTGTTGGTCCTGCTTTAATAGAAATTTCTTCTTTTGATTTTCCTGCCTTTGCTTTCTTTTGTTCTTGTTTTTCCCTGAAAACTTTTGATAAAGAAAAAATATCTTCATTTGAGAAAATAATAACACAACTATCTTTCAAATTCCTGCAAAAATCAGCAATCTTAGAATATTTTTCATGTTTTGCAGAATATTCTTCAAATAATTTAACAAGAACTCTTCTTTTTACTGCTTTAACTATGGCTTTGTCCTTAACTTCTTTCCTTGTTTTCTGAAAAAGTAATGCAGGCATCTCATCAATTGAACTAATTAAAAAAGAATTATAATTATCAAGATTCTCTGTAAGCTCTGCTATTTCTTTTTTCTTTGTTTCAGATACATTTGTTCTGCCCTGTATTTTCTTTTCCATTTTTCTATTTCTTTATTATTTTGGGATGAAAACCCGCATGAAAACATTCTGTTTTCTGCGCGCCAGAAATCTTTGATTTCTGTGCGTTTTCTAAAGGGTTTCTATTCAAGCTTGATTGGATTACCCATTGTTGTTTTAATTAAAATGCTTTTTATATTTTCTTTTCCTTTTGGAAGATTCTTTATAATGCTTTCTTCAGCAGCCCTTATATTCTCAACAATCTTTTCATCTTCCATTTTCTGATTTCCTATTGGTAATTTCAAAGAAACATCAGCTTTTACTGTTCTTACTCTAAATGTTCTATTTAATTTATCAACTATTTCTTTTAATGATTTTTCATCTGTTTTAGCTAAAATGCTTCCAATTGCAGGAGATGGCATTTTTCCTGTTGGTCCCAACACTTTACCAAAAGCAGAAGCAACAGATGCCATAATAGTGGCAGGTGCAACAAAAAAGTCATTCTCTTGTGCCATTTGTTTTGATTTTTTCTTGTCAAATTCTGCAAATTGCTCCTTAAGAACTATTTTATTGCATATCTTATCTGCACCAGAAACAGGTTTTTCTGAGAATAGGCATACTTTTTTATCTTTTATTTTATTTGGCAATACTACAAAAACATTCACATTTTCTTTTTTAGTATCAATACCCTTGAGAATAATAACTAAGTCAATACTTTGAGAAAATTTTCTTTTCTCTTCCTTCAGTTTTTTCAAAGCTTCAATAATCTTTTGTTTTTCCATTTTCTCTTAGCCTATTTATTTTCTATTTCTTCTAATTGATTTAAGTATTCTTTGATTCTTTCTATTATTGTAGCAAGATAAAATCTTTCTATCTTTTCTGAAAAAATTCTTTCCAGTGTTGAAAATTCACTTATTCTATAGGAGTTCTTAAACTTTTCTACTATTAATATATCTCTTAATTTTTTAAGCTGTCTTCTTATATTTGAATCAGCCAAGCCTTTAATTTCAAGATTGCTTTTTTCTCTTATTTTCTGACTTTCTTCCCTAACTTCTTCTAAATTTAATGCTCTACTTTCCTTACCTGCCCTCATTAATGCGAGAAGTATATCAACAACTATATCTCTGCTATCTCCTGGTTGCAGCAAGCCAAGACTTAAACAAAGTTTTCTAACTAATTCTCTTTCATCCTGCACAGAGGGCTTTTCATATTTTCTAAGTGTTATCTCACTTATTGGCAAGTCTTTCATTATAAAGAAAAAGAAAGATGATTTTTAAAGTTTCTCAAAAGATTAAAATTCAATAATCAATTCCTTCTCTTGCAAGAACTCCTTTATCATAAGGATGTTTTACTTTTTTAATCTCTGAAACATAATCAGCTTTTTCAATTAATTTCTTAGATGCATTTCTTCCAGTAAGTATAAGTTCAACATTTTCAGGCTTTTTTTCAATTAAATTCAAGATATCTTTTTCTGAAATTAAATTAAACCATGCAGCAAGAATAACCTCATCAAGAATAACAACATCATACTTATCAAGAATTTGTTCTGCAAATTTTATTCCTTGTTGTGCAATCTTTTTATCTTCTTCTTGGATTTTATCTTTATATACAAATTCTTTTCTTCCAAAAAACTTGTGGTTAATATTTTCATTTTCAAGTGCTTTTTCCAATGCACCCTTCATAAAATGAATAAAACAAACTTTCAATCCATATTTCGTAGCTCTTAATGCAGTTCCAATTGCAACTGATGTCTTGCCTCTTCCATTGCCAGTATAAATATGTATAAATCCTTTTTTCAATTTCATAAGATAAAAAGGTGTGTTTTACTTATAAATTTTCTTACATAAAATAAAAAAATAAAAAGAAAGAAGAAAAAGAAAAAATTAGTATAGATAATTTACTCCAGCAATATCTCCTGTATTAAGTGTTCTCTTTTTTGTTTCTCCGTAATCTGCAAATCTGTACATTGTTTCTTCTGTGCAAGTATCACTAGGATGACCTAATCCTAAAGAATGTCCATCTTCGTGAGTTGCAATATTCTGCAAATCCATTATACTTGGGTTTTCATCTGCATTACCAAAATCAAAGTCTGTATGGTCATATAATTGATCCCATTCAACAAGTTCTCTGTTTTTTGGAGGTCCACCAAAGATTCCCCAAACAATTGTTACTGCAATTGCTCCTTCATAAGAAATATCTCCAAAATAAACTTCGTTTTTTCCATCTGGTTGTATTTCATCAATTCCGTCTATTATCCCTATTGTTCTTGTTCCAAATATATCAAAAGAAACTTCATTATCCCATGTTTCTAAACTTGTTGCAATTACATTATAAACAAAAGAATCATTCATTCCATCGTTATTTGTTGTATCTAATAAATATGGTTCAGTAGTTTTCCATATTGCTCCTTTTGCATAAACTGCATAACAACTAGAATCTCCACCACTTCCACCATTACTGCTACCACAATCAGCAGGACAATTCTTTGCATTTTCTCCTGGTTCACAAATTCCATTGCCACATTCTGTTCCTGGTTTTCCAAAATCTTTCTTTTTATTTATTATTGCAAATCCTTGCACTTTCTTTCCATTGTCAAAGGCTTCTCCCAAATAGAAAATATTAGGAGCAACTTCTACTGCTTTTTCTGGTAATTGAAATGGTTTTTCTTTGTTAAAATTTGGTTTTGCTAATCCAAAAGATGCTGTTGCCAAAACTGCAATTACAACAAAAACAAATAAGTACTCTTTTTTAATTTTCATTTTATATTTGATACTCTAAAGAATATTAAGATATTTAAATGTTTCTTGTTACCTAAAACATTACTCAAGATTTTAATTTCATGACTTCGAGCAATTCATCTTTTGTAAGCAATGAAATTCCTGTTTTATTTCCTATAATTTCTACTTGCACTATTTTGTCTGCATTACTCAAATCAACATTTGGTTTGTCAATTGGGTCTGTAAGTTTCATAATAAGTTCCCTTGTATTACCTTCGTAATTTCTTTTATTCAAGTTCATTTTCCATTTTTCTTCTTTCTTTATTTTTTCACCAAGTTTTTTTGTTGCTTCCTGCAGTTTTTTTACATCTGTCTTAACCCATTCATCAATTGGCAC
>JAHJTU010000001.1 GCA_018829485.1 Nanobdellota archaeon
TCTTATTCAGAAAGAGGAACATACACAGTTGCATTAAGAGTACATGATGGACAAGAATATAGTGAAATTGTTACACAAGAAATAACAATTTACGACTATCAAATAGATTTCACTGAAGATTGGAATTTAATTTCATTACCAGAAGTTCCAGAAGATGATGACACATCAATAGAAAGTGTATTTGATGATGTTCTTGAAAATATTAATATAATTTGGAGCTATCAAATGGGTGAATGGAAAGTTTATTCAGAAGGTCCACAAGATTTAACTGATATAATTCCAGGTTATGGATATTATGTTGATGTTAATGATGATGTAACTTCTTATCAAAATGGTGAGAAGATGTATGGAAATGATGGATGGACAGTACCAAAACCACCCGTAGTAACATTAACTCCAAGTTGGAATTTGATAGGACATTATGGAATGAATGAAGGACTTTCTAGAGCAGAATCATTTACAACAATAGAAGGATATTATGCAACAATACTTGATGTAAATGGAATGCCAACTTATGAATTCTATCCAACAGAAGGATATTGGTTATTCTTAACAGGAATAAACAATATGGATTACGCACCATCAGACGCAGCATACGATTATTAAATTTTTATTTTTGTTTTTATTTTTTTTAATTTTAAGTTTTGGAGTTTAAAGAAAGATATTTAAAATTTTATGTTTATAGATAAATAGGGAAAAAGAAAATTAAAAAAGGTTAAGGGGAAAGAAATGAAAAAAATCATTACATTGGGTTTATTATTTGTATTCTTATTAAGTTCTATTGCTATTGCAGATTCACCTTCAACACCAAATGCATTTTATGGAACAGCTAAATATACAACTGGTGGAAATATTCCAGATGGCTATACAGTAACAGCTGGAATTAATGGAATAATAACTGCATCATGTAATGTTGCTGATGGAAAATATGGTTATGGACAAGATACATGTATTGTTTTAGATTATGCTGGAAATGGTGGACTAGTTAAATTTTATATTAATGGAAAAAAAGCAATACAAGAAAAAGAATTTGAAGCATTGGGTGTAACTAAATTAGATTTAACTGTTTTAGCACCACCATCTGAATTTGTTGGATGTGGTGATAATGTTTGCAAAGCAGACTTGAGTGAATGTTCTTTTTGCGTAGTAGATTGTGATGCTTACAAAACAGATATTTGTTGTGGTAATGGTGTTTGCGCATTAAATGAAGATTCTTACATATGTCCTGAAGATTGTAAAGTAACAACAACATCTTCAAGCTCCTCTGGTGGCGGAGGAGGTGGTGGCGGAGGCTCCTCTGCAGCAGTAAGCACAACACAAGAATCAACAACATGCACAGAAAATTGGATATGTGGATTATGGACAGAATGTGAAGATAGCATACAAACAAGATATTGTGAAGACTTGAATGCTTGTGAAATAGAATCTACAAGACCAGAACAACAAAGAGCATGTGAAATACCAAATCAAGAAGTACAAGGAACAAGTACAGGAATAACAGGATTTGGAATACTTGGAGATGGAAAAACATTAACAACAATTGGAATTTATGCTATTGCAATTCTTATAGCACTACTTGGAGTTACTTACTTGAGATATAGAGTAATAAGATCATCAAACAAAAACATTAAAATCAAAACAAAGAAAAAATAAATTCTTTCTTTTTCTTTTCTTTTTTATTTCTTTTTTTCTTTTCTTTTCAACCCCAAAACAAACCAAAAAATATATAAATGGTATCACTTAAAAGTGGGTATGGTTACAAATAGTCAGGCTAAGGGGATATTATTTGTATTACTTGGTTTAATATTAGTTTTACCTCTAGTATTAGCTGACACAGCAAGCTTTATTTCTCCATATAATAATGTTGAAACTGATGATTTTCCAACAAATTATGCATATGTTAACTTGGAAAAATCTAAATTAGATATTTTTGATGGAAAAGCAGTAGTCAAAGCATATTCAAATAATCAATTAGCAGATTTAACAATAAGAAGAGAAAGAGGACTTGGAATAGCAACAGGAGAATTTGATGAAATTGACTCTCAATATGAAAATGAAAGAATAGAAATCATATTTGATAATGATGTTTATATTAGGTACATTGAATTAAGATCTTTGTATGCTAGTTCATATGATAATCCAGCAGGTGAGAAAGCAGAAATAGACTTCTACAGAAATGGAAACCTTGTTTACCATGAAGATAATGCATATGGAACAGGAACATTCAAGCAAGATAATGGAATATGGAGTGAAACATACAACAAGAAAGTAGACAAAATAATATTCTATGTAGATGAAACAGACAATGAACACGATTTCACATCATTTTCATTAGCTAAAATAAAAATAGATACAGATGAACAAGATGAAGAAGATTTCACAGATGAAGAAGATTGGTATTGCACTTCTTGGAATCAATGCATAAATGGAATTCAAACAAGAGATTGCACAGATTTGAATAATGCAGGAACATCAGCATTCAAACCAATAGAACAAAGAAACTGCCTTTATGATACTCTTTACTATGATGAGAATGGAAATCTTATAACAGGTGCAACAAGTACAACAACAAGCACAGGAACAGGATTAGGAATAGGAATAACAGGACAAGATACATTTGCAGGAAGAACATTAACAAGCATTTACTGGCTTTTAATTTTAAATGCAGTAATAATTCTTATAATCATATTCTTATTAGCAAGAATAATTGCATCAAGAAATAAGAATAAAGAAGAGTAAATAATTCTCGCATTTAGTTAAATTTATAATAAAGTTTTTTCTTTTTATCTTATGCTCCCACCAACTTTAAGAGAAAAAAGGCATTATCTTGCAATAGAAATTCTTAGTAAAAATAGATTGCAATTTAAAGAAGTAAAGGAAGCTCTTGAGATTGTAATAAAAGAATTCTTAGGATATGAAACAGCAAAAGCAGGCATGCAAACAATTGAATTAAAGCATTCTGGTGAAAAATATGGCTATTCATCAATGCAAGGAATCTTAAGTGTGGATAGAAAATATGTCTTGAAAACAAAGGCATCTCTGGTTTTGCTCAAAGAAATTAATGGAATTAAGGCATCTTGCAGGATAAAAGGAGTTAGTGGGACAATAAAGAAACTAAGGGAAAAATTCCTAAAGTAATGAAAGATTTTTAAATCACAAAGAATACTAATAAATATGGCAAGAAAAATAAGAGGAACAAGACAGAATATGGTAAAAAATAAGAGTATCTGTATTGGTTGTAGAAGCTGTGGCAGTTGTGGTGGAGCAATTTATGGATTAGGTTTTATAGGTGCATTAGTTTATTACATCTCTACAGCAACTGGTTTTTGGATGGGTGTTTTAGGTGTATTAAAAGCACTTGTATGGCCAGCATTTTTAGTATTTAATTTGCTTAAATTCTTAGGCATGTAAAAACCGCAAGATTTTTAAAATAAAAAATCCATGATAATTCTAAGAGATGAAAGAAAAGCTTTTTATACACTTCTCTCATATATAGATAAAAGGAGTAAATAAAGATTAAATAATATAGAAAAATGGAAATGCCTTTACAACATCAAGTAATGGGATATGATAGAGTTACATCTATGTTCTCACCAGATGGAAGATTATTGCAAGTAGAATATGCTGAAAAAATGGTTAGAAAGGGCTTTGCCTGCATTGGCATGATATGTGCTGATGGTGTTATAATTGTTGCAAATAAAAAATCTTATGATAAATTAGCATTACCAGAAACAGTCAAAATATTCGAAGTTGATTCACATATAGCTGCAACAGGAGCAGGAATGTTATCAGATGCCCGTGTTTTAATAGACAGAGTTCAGCTAAGTGCTCAGCAGCACAGAGTAACTTATGATGAAGCAGTAGATGTTGAATCTGTTGTCAAAGAAATTTCTGATATAAAACAAATGACAACACAATTTGGTGGTGCAAGGCCTTTTGGTGTATTTATAATTGTCACAGGAATAAATCCAAACAATGAAAGAAAATTATATGTAACAGATGTTGCAGGAAACTATTCAGCATATAAAGCAGCTACAGTAGGTGAAAATGACAAAGAAATTAAAGATGAACTTGAAAACTTGTATAGAGATGATTTAAAAATTGATGATGGAATAAAACTCTCATTAGATATTTTAAAGAAAATTTTCAAAAAACAATTTGACATAAGAAGAATTGAAGCAGCATACATTAAAACAAAAGACAAGCAATTCACAAGACTTACAGATGATGCTATTAAAAAATATTCAAAATAATTACTAAATTATTAACCATATTCAAATATTGAAAAAAAATAAAATTTTTTTCTGCAAAAAATGGCAGAAGTAATAGCTAAATTGAGACAAGGGAATAAGGATTTTGAAATTCTTGTTGATATGGAAAGAGCAATAGAATTCAAACATGGAA
>JAHJTU010000096.1 GCA_018829485.1 Nanobdellota archaeon
ATCAAAACAAATAAGCAAGCAACCACACAAGTCCATAACCAATCAAACATCCTGTTGATATGAATGGCATTGCAGGATAAAACTTTCCTTTCTTAGCTGTTGTTAATAACCAAAGTAATGCTAATGTTGCAAATACTGCAATAATTAATCCATAAAAGAATGAATTATATGTCTTAAGAACAACACCAGCAAATATTAATGGAAATGCAACATCTCCACCACCAAGAATTGCAATATTAACTTTAATCTTTTTTGCAAGCTCATGCAATTTGCCCTTTCCTTTTTTGCCCTTTCCATCTTGCATTTGTAGTTTCATCTTCTTCTGCATTTCCCTTAACTTTCTCACTTTTTCATAATCTTTTTTATGGAAATAAGGCAAGAAAAATCCTGTAAATACTTTCAATTCATTCATTTGATATTTTGCAAGTTCAATCATATGCTTGCTTTTGAATACTGCCCAAAAGTCATATACAGATAAGAATAATAAAAGTAAGATAGTAACTCCAACATTCAAGATAGGAACAAAAATTGCAGCTAATCCAGGATAAATAAATAATTCAGTAACATTATGCACTACTAAATGTCTTCTGAAAATCTTGAAATAAGTAAGCAATGCTGAAACACCTAATGCAATATAAGAATTTACAAAAGGAATAGCAGATAAAGCAACTGCCATAGTAATAAGAACAACAAATGTAAACCATAACTTAATTATTAAATTCGCTTTAATTCTTCCAAGCAAGAGAATAATCATAGTTGCAATAATTATAGCAACCATAATACTAATTAATGATACTTCTGGCTGAACTTCTGGTGGTGCAAAACCATATGGAATTTCTTTTGTTATATTTGCATCTTGTAATTGCCATCCAACTGTATATGTTTTTACAACAGCCAAGCCAATTATCTGAGTAAGTAAGAATAATACTAATACTATTAATGTTGCTTTCCAACTATGCTTCATCTTAATTCATTATTTTACTTTACAAATTTTAATTTTGGAACAAGTTTCCTTGCTTTTATAACATCATTTTCAAGTTTTTTCATAAACTTTGTTATTTCTTCACATGCAATATCTTTAACTTCTCTTGTAAGAAGTTTTCCAGACTTGTAATCATTGTAAATTCTCTGAAGTTTTTTATCATCTTCTATTAAATGCTGCTTTAGTAATTCAAAAGCAATATCTTTTTCAACATCAGCACCATGCTTTCTATGTTCTGCAAGAGTGTCTTTTCCACCACTTAAAGCTTTTCTTATTTTCCTGCATGCTGATTCAGGATTTTCAGGCAATTCTAAGAAAGATTCTGGATGACTTTTACTCATTTTTAATTTTCCATCTAAAGAAGGAGTATACTTGTGATATAAGCCCGATGGCAAAAAGAAACCATACTTGCTTTTAGTTCTATTTACAACATCTCTTGCAAGCCTAATATGAGGATCCTGGTCAATACCAACTGGAATAACACCAGGCATTTTTTCCTGCATTTGTGGATATAATATGTCACCAACTTGTGTTAATGCAGAAACAATTCTTGATGGCTCTGTATTTCCATAAATACTTCTGTATTCATTTAATGTGATTTTAGATGCAAATTCATATGCTAAATTTGTTACATGTTTATTTTCTGATTGAAAATAAAATACTGTTTTCTTAGGATTTAAACCAAGTGCAATATAAACAGGAATATGATACTCAAGTGCATTTTTCTTAGCTTCTTTTAAGTCAATTCCCCTGGCAGCTGCAGATTCTAAATCAGCAACAAGAATAAAAGTTTTTGCACCCATATCTTGGAAATACTTTATATTCTCAACAACAGATTTATTGCCAAAATGAATTTTTTGAGAAGTTGGCATAATTCCACTTAAAACATAAAATGGCTTTTTGTTTTTTATTGCCTTAATAACCAAATCCAAACCTCTAGAAGCAAAAACAATTTCTCTTCTCATTAATCTGTTTTCTTTTGGCAATTGATGATTATAAGTTTGCAAACCAAAATCCTTAATCACTTTATGATAATCTTTTGGCAATTCACTTCCATAAGGGTCAATAATCTTGCTTATTTTGCCTTTCATGTTCCTATTCTCTTTTTATACTTATAACAAATATGAATTACATTATTTAAAGGTTTTTAGATTCCCATTAGACTATCCAATTCTAACATACTTTTTATTACCAGAATAAGAAAGCCCTGGAATAGAATTAGCTTTTCTATATGCTTCTTTTATTTGTTTGTATTCATGCAACCCACTTACTGTTCTATTTACATTTATTCTTTTAATTGCTTCTGCTATAAAGGGAGCACATGAAATAAGTTTTACTCTTTTTTCATTTTTAGCATAATCTTTTAATGGTATTGTATCAAAAAATAGAAATTCATCTACAAAATGCTTATCTAATGTTTGTTCAAGAACATTTTCATAACCTTCTCCCAAAACAGGATGATAAAGCAATGCAATTACATTATTTGCACCTTGCTCTTTGCATGCTTTTGCAGTTGCTTTTGCAGTTCCAAGAGTATCAGCAATATCATCTAAAATTATAGTATCTAAATCTTTAGTACTTCCAATAAGTTCTAAATTCTTTACTACATTTGCTTGTTCTCTTTCTTTATCACCAATAACCATCTTAATTTTTATATCACTATTATCTCTAACAATACTTGCTAATTTTTTTACTCTTTTAGCACCACCAACATCAGGAGAAACAATTGCTATTTCTTTTCCATTATATTCATTTATTATAAATTTTGCAGCAACATACTCCAAATCAAGATTTTCAAAATCTAGTCCATCTAATCCCACTGCATTGTATATTGTTCCTAAAGCAGGTGCATGCATTCCTGTTGTTAAAACCAAATCACCACCAAGAAACTTGATAATTTTTGCAACAACCAAAGCCTGAACAGATTGCCTCGCTCTTACTCTTCTTTCTCCCCTTGAACCAAAAAGAAAAGGCATTACAACATTAGCTCTTTGAACATGTCCTCCTTTTTTTGAAGCATCTAAGAATAAGGCTAATTCATAAAGTCTTTCTCCAATTGGTTCAACATATGACTGGAATACATAAATATCTCTTCCTCTTGAACTATCTTTAATCAAAGCTTCTCTATCACCATCAGCAAATTTCTCAATATTTAATTCACCCTTAATTTCCTTTAAAATCTTACAAACATCTTCTGATAAAACACCATCATCATAATCAAAAATATCTAAGATTCTCAATGGACCATGCAAATATTCAATAGTCCTATCTTTTCTTATATCCTGATCCTTTGCTCTTTTTTTACCCATTTTCCTTCTAAACGCAAAATTAAGAATACCACTAAATTTTATATAACTTTTCTTTTACAAGTATTTCTTTTTAATTAAAGAGTAGTGACAAATAGAAAAGTTTATAAAGCCCCGCCTTGTCCTGTTATCACTAAGCTAAGGGAAAATAAAATGACATTACCAGATTACCTTAAAGAAGTAGAGCAAGCATATACATCATATGATAATAGGGATTTTTACAAAGCAAGGGAATTATTCACAGAATTGCAAGAAAAAATCCCAAAATACGAGAGATTTTTAAGAGCAGAGATAACAGAATGCATAATTAACTGTAAAAAGTTCATAAATGGCTTTGAAGGTGATTTTTATGCTGCCTTAGTAAATCAACAACAATTAGATAAAATTCAACATCAAAAAACACAAAATAATAGAAAATAAAATGGAACAAACAGATTATAAAACAATTAATTTAAGAAGAATTAAAGAATATATGGATAATAGAAATTATATTCAAGCAGAAAGTGGCATTTATTACATCTTAGAACACAGCAAAGATGAAAAAGAAGTCTTACAAGCAACAAGATTATTGCTTGACTTAAGTTCTCCAACAATAGAAGAAAGTACAAGAAAAGCAATACCAATGCCTAAAAAAGTAAGCAAAGAAGATGGAGAAGCATTAAGTCTTGTAAGCATGATAAAACCAGGAGCAGATTATATAGAATTTGATTCTTAAGGAGAAAAATGAATAAAGAATTAGTTGAAAAAGTAAGAAGAAATTTTGATTTGAATATTTACGAAACCAAAGTATGGCTTGCTTTATTGGAAAAAGGAAATGCTAATATTGCTCAAGTTCATGAATTAAGCAAAGTTCCAAGAAGCAGAATTTATGATGTTCTTAAATCATTGGAAACAAAAGGATTCTGTGTTGAAAAGCTTGGAAGACCAATAAAATATGTTGCTGCAGAACCTTCACTTGTTATTGAAAAATTAAAAAGAAATATAGAAGAAAATACTAAAGAGAAAATAGAAGTCTTGAATAAAGTAAGAGGAACAGATGAATACAAGCAACTTGAAAGCTTGTACAAAAATGAATTAATTATGCAAGACAAAATAGGAACTTCAATTAAAGGAAGAACTAATTTAATATCACACTTAGCAAATGCATCAAAAAATGCAACTGAAAGAATATTTATTGTTTCTACAATTACAGGATTAGAAAGAAAATTACCTACATTAATGCCAATACTTGCAAATAAAGCAAAGAAAGGAATTAAAGTAACAGTGGGAGTAGCAAATTCTGGAAAAATTCCTGATTC
>JAHJTU010000097.1 GCA_018829485.1 Nanobdellota archaeon
GAAGATGAATTAATAAAAGAATTCTTTAACCATTCAGAAAGAGAAGATCACATAAATAGAAATTTTTCTAAAACTTCAGTTTTATGCGGATATAACATTAACAAATTAGATCCAAAGGAAATTAAGAACTTAATTTCACAACATGACAATGTGATTCTTGATAATAGTATAGAATTGCCAGCTAAAAATTTAAATCATATAATAAAGGCTGTTAACAATGAGTTAGTTATCAAATCTGTGAAAAAAGAACTTAAAACTCTTGTTTTAGCTTTGCTTGTTAAATCATCTAAGTGCGGAACAGAGATACAAACAGAAATTAATAAAAAATTCAATTTATTAATTAGTCCCGGTACACTCTATCCATTGTTGCATGATCTTAATAAAGAAGGTTTAATAAATTGCAATATAGGTATTAAAACAAAAACTTATGGTATTCTTAATAAAAAAGAGGTAAAGAAAATTATTAACAAACAGATACAAGCAAAAGAATTTATAGGTAATTTTTTATATGATGCCTTAAAAAGTGAATTGCCCCCCCCCAGACGACAACTATATTGAAATAAAATAAAACTCAAATGTATCGGATTTCGATAATAAAATTAAATATTAAGAACACTTTAACATGGGAAAAATCGGAGAATATGTTTATTGTATAATTAAGAAAGAAAATATGCCTGAACATTTTTCTATAAAAGGTATAGAGGATAGTTCTGTCAGTTGTGCTCCTTACATGGATTTAGCAGCTGTTCTGAGCAAAACTGAATTAAAAGATTATGAACCAAATGAAGAAAACGTGGCAAGACATAAACAAGTCTCTTTACATGTATTGCAGGATACTACGGTCTTGCCAGTAGCTTTTGGAATGGTATTCAAAAGCAGGGGGATATTAATCTCAACTATGCGAAAAGTTTATGGAACATTAAAAAGAAGTCTTAGATTAACAGACAATAAAATCGAGTTAGGAGTAAAAGCCATTATTAATAAAGAAATGGATGAGGCAGAAAAAGAGGAGTTCAAAAAAACTTGTGAAAAAGATTTTACTGAAACTCTCAATGAAATTGCTGTAGAGTCAAAACAAGGAAAACTTTTTAGTGAAAAACTTGCTTTTAACAGCTCTTTTTTAGTTGATAGAGACAAAATAGAAGAATTTAGCAAAGCAATTGAAAAACTAATTGATAAATATAAATCATTAAAAATTCAATATACAGGGCCCTGGCCACCTTACAATTTTGTTGATATAAAAATAATGGCCAAAGGAAGAGGTTAAAATGGTATTAGTAATAGATGACACATTATTATTTCCACTTGCAATGTTAGATGAAGAAGGGGTTATTCCTTTATTAAACCCCAATATTTACATGCTGGTGCTCAACTCAATGAAAGATTATGCTTTGAAAGAACTATATCCAATTGAGAAAATTCAAAATCAAATAAAAGAAAATAGGTTGCTTTATGAATTTGGAGAAATAAGCAAAGAGGATTATAAAAACAAAGAAGCTGAATTAATTGAAAAATTACGAATAGCTCAAAAAGTCAGGGAAATGAGAGTTGACTCAAAAATAGATATATTATAATGGAAATAAAAAACAAGGGAGGAAAATATCGAAATTCGATATTATTATTAACTATTTAAATTAAACTTTATTTAAAAAAGTAAATAAAATCAATAAAAAATGTCAGAATTAGAACTACCTAAAATTAGAAAAAGGCAGGAATCAAAAAAATCGTGGTGGATGAGAAGTTTGGCTCCCATTAAACGAGGAGCAGAAAAAGAAGGTTCAAGGTATGTAAAGCAAAAAGATGATTATAGAAAACAATTTCATAAAAATTTTAAAAAATATGCTGGAGAATTTCAGAAAGATATCAAAAGAATTGCTAATGAAATTTCTTCATCCACACAAAAAATAGTGCATGATCAGAAAAAAATAAAAGGAGGTAAAAAATGAGTGAACATAAGAGGCTTGGAGCTGAAGAGGAAAATGAAGAACTAGAAACAGTAGAAGAAAGTGAAGAAAAATTATTGTCTGAAGATTTAAAAGGAAATCTAGAGTCAAGAGAAAAAGTTAAAGAAACAAAGTTCAAAACAGGAAAGGGAAAAATTGGAAGGGGCAATGTCGCACGCTACTCTTGTACATACTCAACAGTACCTAATAAAAGTAGAAGCCCTCCAAAAGTATAAATCAAAGTTTGATATAAAATGGCAAATCAAGAAGAAGTTAAACAAAAGCAAATAGAAATTAAAAGAAAACAGCAAGAGAAAATTGAAGAAAGAGCAAGAAAGCTAAGAGAAGAGATTAAACCTTATATGAGAGAAAAGAAAAGAGAAAGAAGTGAAGAAGTTGAGCTTAAACATGCTAAGATAAAAAAGAAATGGAAAGAACAAAAAGAAAATGTAAGATCTCGCATAAATGAGCAGAGAGAAGCACAGAAAACAAGAGTTGTCGAGCAAAAAGAAAAAATAAGACAGCAACAAATATTACAAAGAGAAAAAATAGCAGAACAAAAAGAAAGACAGCAAGAGGTGATACTGCCAATAATTGAAAAAAATTGGAAAGAAGTTGAAGGAAGGAAGAAGGATAGAAGACAGAGGGAAAGAGAAAAAGGCGTTGGATTCTTTTCTTACTCAACAATGCCTTCAAAAAAGTTTGCGGCTAGTACAACTTTTTCTCCTAAACATTCTACAATTCCTGATGCAGAATTTGCAACAAAAATAACCTTTTCACCTAAATTGAGAACTATTCCAAAGGAGGAGTTTGCTGATAGCATTACATTTTCACCTAAATTGAGAACAGTACCAAAACCCGAATTTGCTGAAGCTACAATGTTTTCATCTAAATTCAAAACTATACCAAAATTAGAATTTGCACAAGCTACAACATTTTCACCTAAACATTCAACTGTAACTGGAAGATCTATTGAAAAAGCACAAGAAAAGGAATAAAAATGGTAAGTAAAGAAATGTTAAAATATGGAAAGCCTGTAGTGACTTTAAGTCAAAATGAATATAGGAAATTAGAAGGATTGTTAAAAGAATGTCTGCCCAATCATGTTCCTATTGATATTGAACGGGTTGGGCATAAAATCAATCTCTGGACAAGACATTCTAGGATAATTAAAAAAGCAGTAGAAAAAGCCAGGAAAATGCTAAAAGAACATGGATTTGACAGCATGGCTGTTATTGCTGAAGAAAAAGCACAAAAAAATATATAGAGGGTTTTGAATAACCTACTTTTCCGAAGGAAAACGCATCAAAACCCTTCTTAGAGAACAAGAAAAACGAAGTTTTTCAAAGTTCTCTATAAAGATTTTTTCAAAATCTTTATCTCATTCGCTTTTGAAAAGCGAAGATATAAAAAAGGTGAAAAATGGGACATTTAGACTTCATACACAGAACATTTGATCAACAAAAAAGACTTGTTAAACAAAGAGAAAGAATTCAAGCACAAAAGAGAGAAAAAGAAGCTAAAAAACTTAAATTAAGAGAAGAAAGAAATATTCAGATGGAGAAGCAGGAAAAGGAAACAGAAGAAGAAATTTCGGAGCAAAGAGGAGCGGAAATAGAAAGATCAGAAAAAGCAATAAAAAGAGCAAAATCAAGGGTGCCATATACTGGCAAATGGGAGAGAAGAAAAGCAAGATGGGATGCTCGGCAATTAAAATTTAAATAAGGAAAGGAGGTAAAAAAATGAGAAAACCTTGGTCGGCTGGAAGGCCTAGAATCAAACTAGGGGAAGAGATAGCAAAGGAAGAAGAAGCTGAAGAGGTTGAAGAACCTGAAGAATAATGAAAGGAGGTAGAAATAAAAATGAGAGAACATAAAAGGCTTGGGGCTGAAGAGGAAGTTGAAGGAAGTGAAGAAGAAACAATAGAGGAAGAACCTGAACTTAATGAAGAAAGGGAGGCTGAAGAAACTCCAAAGACTAAACAACCTTTTAAGCGACCTAGAATAAGGCTGGGGGCTTAAAAAAGTTTTAAAATTTTAAAATGAATGAAATACAAGATAAACCTAAAAAAGGCAATTTAGCTGAAAAGATCCGATTGTATAATCAGAAGCTTAATCAGAAAAAAGCTTCAAAAGAAGGTGAGTTTAAAGCAAAAGAGCGAGCTAGAATATCTAGAGAACATGCAAAGTGGGATAAAAAAACTGTTGATTTTTCTGCAAAAGCAGCACGATGGAATAAGAAATGGGTAAGAAGAAAAGCTGAATGGGAGAAAAGAAAAGCAGATTTGGAAGCTAAAAAATAAAATGAAAATTAAAAATTTTCAATCATGTAAATTTCCAAAAAATAAGAGGAAATTTCCATAAAATGAGAAAAATAATTTATAATGATAAAATTAAGACCTCAACAAACAGAAAGTTTGCCAGAAGCATTAGATAGAATTCTAGATAAAGGAATAGTGATTGAGGCAAGAATTAGAACGTCTCTTAATGAGCTTGAACTTATTCAAGTTAGTGCTACTATCATACTAGCTTCTTTTAAAAGAGCAGTAGGTTATGGTTTGGATTTTCCAAAAGGAGTAAATTTTGAAACCAAAGCTTGGAGAGATTTAATAACAAAAGAAGAATGTCCTCAATGCACAAAACTGCTTGAAATAAAGGAATTAGAGCTTGGTTGTCCATGGTGTGGATTTAACCATCATTAATTAAGATGCAACAACAAGAAATACTAGAACCTGAAAGAACAGAGACAGATGCTGGTCTAACTGGAGCAATAGATAGAATTTTAGATAAAGGTCTGGTGATTAATGCTGATATTATTGTTAGTGTGGCAGGTACAGAACTTCTTGGCATAAAAATTAGAGCTGCTCTTGCAAGTTTTGCTACTGCTGCCCAATACGGCTTGCAATTTCCTTCTGGAACTAATATTGAAACACAAGCTTGGAAAGAGGCTATGGTAGAAAAAGAAGAATGTCCTCAATGTGATAAGAGAGTTTTTGTAGAAGAATTACTAAATAAAAAATGTCCTTGGTGTGGTTGGATAAGTGCAAAAGCAAGGGGGGGAATTAAAGTATAATTTTATCAGTTTTAAGTGATAAAATAACTTAATAAACAATTAAATAATGATATTAAGAGGAACTCAAAATGAAGCCAGAAAATAAAATAATAAATATTTTAAAGAAAAACTTAGAAAGAGGATTAACTATAACTGAGTTAGTAAAAATTTCTAAACTAACACGTTCTGCAATTAGAACAATACTTGCAAGACTGGAAGGAGCAGGAGAGGTTTCTATCAGAAAAGTCGGGATAGCTAAAGTTTACTCTTTGAAAAGGAGAAAAAAATGAACTACTCAAGTGAAATAAATAAATTAATGCAAGCTTTGGATAATAAAAGCAAGGCTATAGTTTTGTATACATTGCAGAATAGGTATGCTAAAATTAGAGAACTCAGTAACTTAACATCAGAAGATGATAGTCAAACACTAACAAGAATAAAGGAAGTTATAAACTCTAAAGCCAGAGAAATTTTAGACAAGCCTTTATTGATATTTAAAGAAAGTAAAATAGATTTCTTTTCAGGTGAAAAAATACTTTTTTCTTGGTGGCTTGCAGAAGAAATAAATCTTGTAAAAAGAGAAAAAGAGATGTTGGACATATTTGATGAGAAAGATATTTTAAGAGTTGTAGCAGAAATGCCTGGAATTGATAAAAAAAATCTAAAACTTACATTATATAACAACACACTTAAAGTATATGCAGATCCTTATAATAAAGAAATTCCATTATTTTATCCTATTCAAAAAATAGCTAATAAAAGTTATAAAAATGGAATTTTAGAAGTTACACTAATAAAGAAAAACAACGAAAATTAAAAATTTTCGAGCTTTTAAACAAGGAGTTTAAAAATGACTAAAAAAGAAAAAAAGAAAGAAGAAACAGAAGAGAAAGAAGGTTTAGGAATAGCTGAAGCTGTACTCAATGGGTTGGGCAATATTTTGCCAGGAATTTCTAGTATAATTAAAGAAGCAATAAAAGCAGATGTTGTAAAAGAAAGACTTCATGATGTAAATAAAGAAATAGAGGCAAAATTAAGAGGGAGATATCTTAAAAAAGGAGATATAGTGGTGGAGAGGTCTTTTTCTGTCAGACCCTTAATTTCTGCTAGACCTGGAAAAGGAAAACCCATCAGATTTTCAAAGCCTGTAAGACATGTAAGAGGCATTGAAGAGATTAAAAAACTTGAACCTGAAAAAATTGAAAGAGAACCATTAATAGATGTCTTTGATGAAAAAGATATTTTAAGAGTGATAGTTGAATTGCCAGGAGTTGAAGAAAAAGATATACATATAGAAACAAAAGATAATTTGCTTGTAATTTCTGCTGAACAAGAAGATAGAAAATATCAGAAAGAAATAAAATTGCCTTGTGCTATAGGCAAAATGGAAAAAAATTACAAGAATGGCATACTAGAAATTAGATTAGAGAAAAAGCTAAAAAAGCCAGAAAAAATAATAAAATAAAAACAAAAGGAGACAAAGATGGCATTGGAAGGTAGATGTATGGGATGCAGGAAAAATAGGGAAATGAGAGATGTGAATCTTTCAAAAACAAAAAGAGGGACTTTCATGGCTAAAGGAACTTGCACTAAATGTGGAACAAAAATGGCAAGGATCCTCTCAGTAACACAGGCAGAAGAATTTAAAAAGAAGCAAAAGGAGGTATCAAAATGACAGAAGAAAAAAAGGAAGAAACAATTGATGGAGACGAGGAAGATGAAGACGAAGAAAAAAAGGAAGAGGAGGAAAAGGAAGAAGAAAAGGAAAAGGAGGAAGAAAAGTCTGAAGAAGACGAAGAAAAAAAGGAAGAATAAAGCTTTTTAATCTTTAATAGAAGATCAAAAAATTCGCTGACGCAAATTTTAGGATTTTCCAAACACTAGGAGTATTTGAAAAATGATAGATATAGATGAAAAAAATTTGAAGCATGGTTTACTAGGTTTAGTTATTGCTTTAGTTGAAATAATAAAAGATGCTTTAAAATTACAAGCAATAAGAAGAGTTGAATCAGAAAAGCTAACAGAAGAAGAAACTGAGAGGCTTGGCCAAGCTTTAGCTGATCTTGATAAAGCAATTGAAGAAATGAAAGAAGAACAAGGGGTTAGCCAGGCAGTTCAGAGTGTAAGAAAAGGATTTGATGATTTAGCAAATGATATGTTAAATAAATTAACAAACCCCCTAAAATGGGAAGAAAAAGATAAGGAGGTGAAAAATGAGAAAATCATGGCCAGCTAAGAGAGGAAGAGTTAGTAGAGGTGTTGAAGACCCAAAAAAAGTGAAAAAAGAGAAAAGAAAAATTAATAAAAAAGGAATGGCAACAATGACAGAACCAGTAAAAGTAGCAAAAGAAGCAATTGAAGAAGCAGCTGAAGGAACAGAAGAAACAATTGAAAAATTGCTTGGAGTAGCAAAAAAAGCAATTGAAGAAATTGGCACTATCCTTGATTCAAAGAAAAAAGAAAAGCCAGCGGAAGAAAAGAAGAAAGAAACTGAAGAAGACAAAGAAGAGCTTGAAGAAGACGAAGAAAAGGAAGAAAGTGAGGAAGACAAAGAAGAAAAAGATTAGCTCTAACTCAATGCATTGCAAATATTAATAAAGAATAAATTAGAAGAGCCATAATTAAATTAGGAGTTGTAGTTAAAATGGTGGAAAAACCTGAAGTTAAAAAAGAAAAACAAGAAGGAAGGTATGTCTATTGTGTAGTTGATAAAGCAGTTAATTTTGATACAGCTGGTATAGAAGAAAGTAAAGTTTATTCAATCCCTTATAAAGATATTTGTGCTATTGTTCATGCTTGTGAAGCTAAGCCTTATAAAAGTGATAATAATGAGGAAGTGAAAACTTGGATAATCTCTCATCAAAAAGTTATTGATAAAGCAAGTCAAGGCACTACTGCGATTCCTTTAACATTTGATATGATAATTAAAGGCAGTGATAATAAAGTTTTTGAATGGCTAAAAAAAGAATATGAAAATCTTAAAAAGAAAATTGAAAAAATTAAAGGAAAACAAGAATTTGGAATTCAGATTTTCTGGAACACTAAGGTTATTGCCTCTAAACTTGATATAAAAGTGATTAAAGAGTTAAAGAATGAAATGACAAAAACAGGGAAGGGAAAAGCTTATTTTTATGAGCAAAAAATAAAAAATATCTTGCAAAAAGAACTAGAAAAAAAAGCTGACCAGTATTTCAAGGATTTTTATTCTTTAATTAAAAAATATTCAGATGAAATAAAAGTTGAAAAACTTAAAGAAGATAATATGCTGGCAAATTTTTCATGCCTTGTAGAAAGAAATAAAGTTAAAGAATTAGGAATAGAGCTAGATAAGATTAATAAACTAGAAGGATTTAGTGTTCGCTTTACAGGGCCTTGGTCTCCTTATTCTTTTGTTTAAGGGGCTGAAAAATAATATAAGGAAAAAATTAAAAAATGGAACCAACAAAATTAAAAATTTTGAGCCTCCATTTTGGGAGAAAAGAATAGACTAAAATGGAGCCAACAAGAGAAAGAAACGCCACGCTTGTAGATTTACTAGACAGAGTTTTAGATAAAGGACTTATAATAAATGCCGATATTATTATCAGTCTTGCTGGAATTCCTTTAATAGGAGTTAATTTAAAAGCAGCTATTGCAGGAATAGAAACAATGTTAGAGTATGGGATGATGCAAGAGTGGGATGAAACAATAAGAGCAATCTCAAGAAAAGAAATAAAAGAAAAACTACCTTTACTAGAAGGAGAGAAAATTTCTGGTAAGATGTTTGCTTCATATTTTTACGCTGAAGGTGATACTTGGAGAGCAGGTTGGTTATATAATACTAACAAAAGAATATTTTTGTTCAGAGATGAAATTTTATTTGAAACTGCTCTTGAAAAAATAAAAGGTTTGGTAATAGCTGAAGATATTGTAGATAAAAGAAAAGAAATTTATTTAGAAATTGAAAATCAAGTAGTTAAATTTCATGCAAAAAATATTTTTCTGCTAAAGGATTTTATAAAAGGTCAGATAGAAAAATTCGGCATAATTCTAAAAAAAACTGATGTTCAGTTTTTAATAGAAGGTCAGGAAATTATTCATAGTGACAAGATGTGGTATATGGCTCCTGCTGATAAAGCTTTTGACAAAACATGGCAGCCAGGTCAACTATATCTTGCTGCTAAAGATTTATACTGGTATAATAGTTTTGATGAAAAAATAATGCTCACTATTCCCATAAACAAGATAATGGAAGTAAAAATAGAAGAAGAGAAACCTTATAATGCAAACAATAAAGTTCTCGCTGTTTCATATGCTGGTTCAAGTAAAGAGACAACTTTTTTTTCAAATAGCGAAGAAATACTAGAAAAATGGGAAAATTTAATTAAAAAAGCCATGCCAATAGCAGCATAAAAATCAAAATGGGAATATACAAATGGATGATGGAAAGTTTTTTAGGACCAATTGCTGCAACAGCAGATATGCAACGTTTTGGAAAATGGAAAAAAGAGCTGGAAGATGCTCTTGAAAAACTTGAAAAGAAAAAAATAAGAATAAGCAAAAAAGAATATACTAAACAAAAAAATATTTTACAAAAAAAACTTAAAAAAGCCGGGGAACTTCTAAAAAAATCACAAGAACGCATGAAGAATTTTACACATAAAGAAGTGAGGTTATAAGATGGCAGCTAAACCTTCTTTAATATTTAAAAAAAATCTAAAACTTTTGCTTTTCGGAGGCAAGGGCGGGACTGGCAAGACAACCTGTGCTGCAGCAACAGCATTAGAGGTAGCAAGGCAAGGCAAAAAAGTCTTGGTATTCTCCACTGATCCTGTACTTTCTTTGTCTGATTCATTTGGATGTGAAATAGGGAATAAAATCACGAATGTTGCAAAAAATATAGATGCGTTAGAAATTGATACCGAAAGTGTATTAGAAGATTTTAGAGAGCATTATAGAGACACAATTCAACAAATACTCGACGAGGGCACGTATCTTGATAAAGAAGATATTTTGCGGTTCTCAGAAATGCCTTTTCCTGGCTTAGATGAATTTATGGCCTTAACCAAAATCATGGATTTTTTAGATAAAGAAGAATATGATCTTTACATTCTCGATACAGCTCCATCTGGCCATACCATACGATTATTAGCTTTACCTGATTTAATAACCAAATGGGTTAATGTTTTAATTCAGATGCACGCAAAAAAAAGCTATATAATGAAAAAATTGATGGGAAGGAGTGTAAAAGATAGGGCAGACCAATTTCTAACAAAACTGCAGGAAGATATTAAAAAAGTAAAAGAAACTTTAATGAATGAAGATATAACTCAGTTTATAATTATGACTATTCCAGAAGCAATGTCTATCTATGAAATGAAAAGATTTATTGGGACATTGCAAGAGTACAATATTCCTATAAGTTATATTATATTTAACGGAGTTATCCCCTTAAATAAATGCAGTTTCTGCAGATCCAAACGAAAAGAACAAGAGAGATATATTAAAAAAGTTAAGAAAAAGAGTAACTATACAGTTATTGAACTGCCTTTATTTCCACATGAGATAAGGGGGTTGCATGATCTAACAATATTCAGTAAAACACTTTATGAAAAGGATTTTAAATATGATTCTAAACAGTTTAAATATTCATTTTTTTCTAAACCTTTTTTTTCTAGTATTGCTAAACATTCAGAGATGCGCAATATTCTTAAAAAAGAACAATTGAAACTGCTTCTATTCGGAGGCAAGGGTGGAACTGGAAAGACAACCTGTGCTGTAGCAACTGCCTTAGAAGCAGCAAGGCAAGGCAAAAAAGTCTTGGTATTTTCTACTGATCCTGCTCATTCATTATCTGATTCATTTGGAAAAAGCATAGGAGATAAAGTCACGATGATTACAGATAATATTTATGCACAAGAAATTGATGCAGTAAAACTTTTTGAGGATATGAAAAAAGAGTATAAAGAGGAGATTAAAATTTTTTTCAAAAGGCTTTTAACATCTCAGGGAGGAGTATCATTACCCATAGACGAGAAAATCATGTCAAATATGTTTGATCTTAGTCCGCCAGGAGTTGATGAGCTTATGGCTTTAAAAAAAATACTGGATTTTATAGACAGCAAGGAATATGATTTATGTATTTTGGATACTGCTCCTACAGGTCATACTATAAGATTATTGGCACTTCCTGAAGAAGCTATTGATTGGACAGAATTTATCATTGATGTAAAAAGAAAATATCCTATAACAGGAGAGATGGGTGATTCACTAAAAACAACCTTAGAAACTATCAGAAGAGGCAGAAAAATGCTTACTGATCCTGAATATACAACTTTTGTTCCTGTTACAATACCAGAGGAGATGAGTATAGAGCAAACAGAAAGACTCATCAGCCATCTAAACAAACTTAAAGTGCCAGTGGAAAATATAATAGTCAATAAGATTATTCCTTATAATCGATGTCACTTTTGCCAGTCTAGGAGAAAACAACAAGAAGATTATATTAAAGATATTAAAAAAAGATTTTCTGAATACAAGATTACTGGAATGCCATTATTTCAATCAGAAATCAGAGGTTTAAAAAGATTAATAAACTTCTCTAAAGTTATGTATCAATGAAATATATTTATTGTATAATAGACAAAGCAATTAAAAAAAATTTTGGTTTAATTGGAATAGATGATAAAAAAGTTTATTCTATTCCTTTTAAAGATGTTAGTGCAATTGTTCAGGATTTCTCTCCAGAATTAAAACAAAATTTTTTAAGAAAAAGCAAAGAGAAAATGTTAAATACAATTATAGAACATCAATATGTAATTGATAGAGTCATGAAAGAATTTACACTAATTCCATTTAATATTGGGACAATAATTAGAGGAGATGAAGAAAAAGTAAAAGAATTCATAAATAAAAGATATCAAGAATTAAAATCAATTCTAGAAAAAAATAAAAACAAATTTCAGTATGGAATTCAAATTTTTTATGAAACTAAAGACACTAAAAGCTCAAAGAATGAAGAATTAAAAGAAGGTGTAAAAGCTTATATACTTAAACAAAAAGAAAAAAGAAAGAAGCTTATGGCAAAATTAAATCATTACGGAAAAAATTTCTATGACCAAATTAGTAAGTTTGTCGATGAAATAAAAATTGAAAAATCAACTAAAGATTTATCAAAGAATGAGATAATAAATCTTTCCTGTCTTGTTAAACTTAATAAGGTTAAAGAGCTTAAACAAGAATTAAGAAAAATAAACAAATTGCCTTTTTCTGTCAAGTTTAATGGACCTTGGCCACCTTATTCGTTTGTGTAAAAATCTTGTTTATTTCCTTATCATTCCCTGAAAATAATACACTTGAAAATATTGGTTTGCCATACTTAAAAAGTTTGACTATGCCTTTTCTAAAAATAATATTATTATAGATTAATTTTATGTTCCCAAACTTCGGAGGATTTTGAATTAAATCAAGAAAAAAATCTTTATGAATACCCATAGCCATATCAGCATTTTGTCTAGAACTCAAAAACTTTAATTTGCCTTTTACTACGGCAAGCACAAAAGAAGTTTCTGGAACACCTACCAAATCAATTCTGCAACTAATATCATCAAAACTTTTTGCAAGATCCTTGACAAACTTTTCTTTTGTCGCATTATCAAAGAATTTTCTCACTAAAGCTAACAACTCCTCTGGATTCAGAGTTTTATCTCCTTTGCCCCTTTTTTTATTTTTATGTATGGGCAAGTATTTTTTATTCCACGTCACCATTTTTTAATTAATTTTATTTTAATCTATTATATCTAATTATCTATTTAATGATTATCTAAATATCGAAGTCCGATATTATGTTACTATTTTTACTATTTTTATATAATTAAGTAATATAATAATTATAATATAACAATGTTTATAAAATTGTTTATGATTAAATTAACAAATGAAAAAGAAAGAAAATCCTGTGAAAAAATTCCCAAAAACAGTAACAGCTAAAAAAATAAAAAAAAGGAAACCAGTAATAGAAGTAAAAATGATTCCCAAGGAGAAAGTAAAAGAAAAGCCAATTGAGGTTAAAGAAGAAAAGGCTGAAGAAAAAATAAAAGAAGAGAAAATAGAAAAAAAGCCTGTTGAAATTAAAGAAAAAGAAGAGAAAAAACCAGAAATAGCTGAACCTATAATTATGGAGTGGCTTGATGCGTTGAGAGAAAAACAAAAAGCATTTGAAGAATTTAGAGATAAATCTTTGAAAGATATGAACAGAAAATTAGTAAATAAAATAAAAAGAAAAGACCAGCAGATTTTTGATATTAGAAAAGAAGTTGAGAGACAAAAAAATGGAACAGAAGTAAGAGTAAAAAGATTAAGGGATGAGTTAAATGAAAAGAAAAAGTTAATACAAGAATTGCAGGGGAAACTAAACAAGATAGTGAACGATCTCAAAATTCAATAAAAACTTTAGAGGAAGAATGGCTTTAGAAAATATTTTATCAAATATCTTATTTGTTTGTGTAGGAGTAGTTTTAATATTACTATTGCTGTTTGGACAAGGAGAAAAACTTGTATATATTATAGCATTTGTATTTTTGATTTTAGGTATAATCATCTCTATTATCGGACAAAAAAATTCTAGAGAAAGAACAAAAAAACTGATTCAAATAATGAACGATAGAACTAGAAGAATGAAGACCTTTGAAGCACAACTAAATAAATCAAAGAAGGAAATTGAATCAGTCCAAGATAAAATTAAAAAAGCAACATAAACTACTTTTTTTCTTATAACTTTACAGAACAAAAATTTGTGTATTAGAACATAGAAATATTTAAATAGTTAACTAGTTATCTCGTTATCTATGAAAGAAGTAAAAAAGGAAGAAAAAGAAAGAGTCATTGCAACAAAAATTAACGCAAAAATATTTGGGAATGCTCAGTTAACAGATATGCAAATTCATGGCGGATGGAAGAGGGGGGATCTTAAAGAGTTGCTTGAAAAATCTCTTGGCTTATTTAACGAGGTGGGCAAGATTCATATAAAGGGGGAAAAGCTGCCTGAACAATTGCTTGGTTTTGTTACAGGTACAGTAAAAGGAATAGGAGAAGTTATTGAAACCAAGAAAATTTCCCAAAATAGAAAATTTTCTGGTCCAGAAAAATCTAATCTTAAAGATTTTTCTTGGAAAGAAACTAAAAAAGCAGGAAAGGAGATAAAGAGTGAAAAATAAAAAACAATGAAAATCAAAGATTTTCAAGCATTAAAAATTTTAAATAAAACAAAGAAAAAATTTTAATATGGCAAAAGAAATCAGATTATCTGTAGAGGAAGCAAAGCATAGGGATGCTGGAAGAGGCATTGCTCGGATTGATAAAAACAATATGCAGGAACTTAATATAGTCAGCGGAGATATTGTAGAAATTAAAGGGAAAAAAATCGCAGCTGCCATAGTTTGGCCAGGTTATCCAGAAGACAGCAGTAAAAATATAATTAAAATTGATGGAGACATTAGAAGCAATGCAGGTGTTGGAATAAACGACAAGGTAAAGATTAAAAAAATAGAAGCTAAAAAAGCTAAAGAAATTATGCTCACACCCCTGCAATCAGTTGAAATTGTTAGAGAAAATGAATATTTATTAAAAGTTCTAGAAGGAATACCTGTCATAAAAGGACAGAGAGTTAGAGTAGAAATGCTTGGAAGTCCATTGACTTTTGCTGTTACAGCTACACAACCAAGTGGAGTTATTATTATAACAAAAGATACAAAGATTTCATTAAAAAAACCAAGAGAAGAAGGTGTTCAGATTACATATGAAGATATAGGTGGCTTAAAAAGAGAGATTGGTTTAGTTAGGGAAATGATTGAACTGCCATTAAGGCATCCAGAACTTTTTCAGGAAATAGGGATAGATCCGCCAAAAGGAGTTTTATTATACGGGCCTCCTGGAACAGGCAAAACTTTACTTGCTAAAGCTGTTGCAGATGAAAGTGATGCAAATTTCTTTTCAATAAATGGTCCGGAAATAATTGCAAAATATTATGGTGATAGTGAAGAAAGACTCAGAGAAATATTTGAAGAAGCTGAAAAAAATGCTCCGTCTATAATTTTTATAGATGAGATTGATTCAATAGCTTCAAAGAGGTCAGAAATGTCAGGTGATAGACAATTAGAGAGAAGAGTTGTAAGTCAATTATTGGGTTTAATGGATGGATTAAAAGCAAGAGGCAAGGTTGTTGTTGTTGCTGCGACAAATCAACCAGACATGTTAGATGAAGCATTAAGAAGGGGCGGCAGATTTGATAGGGAAATAGAAATTGGAATTCCAGATAAAGAAGGTAGAAAAGAAGTTTTACAAGTCCACACAAGAGGAATGCCACTAGCAAAAGAAGTAAAACTAAAAGAATTAGCAGACATTACGCATGGTTTTGTTGGAGCTGATTTATTTATTTTATGCAAAGAAGCGGGAATGCATGCATTAAGAAAAATCCTGCCAGAAATTGATATAAATAAAATAATCCCTGCTGATATTATAAGCAGATTAGAAATTACAAAAGAAGATTTCTATGAGGCGCTTAAAGGTGTAGAACCTTCTGCTTTAAGAGAGGTATATGTTGAGATTCCAGATATTAAATGGGAAGATATAGGAGGTTTAGAAAAAGCAAAACAAGAATTAATAGAAACAGTAGAATGGCCTTTAAAATATCCAGAACTTTATGAATACTCAAAAACCAAAACCCAAAAAGGAATTTTACTTTATGGACCTCCTGGAACAGGTAAAACATTATTAGCTAAAGCAGTTGCAAATGAATCAGAAATTAATTTTATTTCAGTTAAAGGTCCTGAGTTAATTTCAAAATTTGTTGGAGAGTCAGAAAAAAGATTAAGAGAAATTTTTAGAAAAGCAAAACAAGCCTCTCCCTGCATTTTATTTTTTGATGAGCTAGATGCAGTTGCACCAAAAAGAGGAGCAAGAACTGATTCAGGTGTAAGTGAAAGATTTGTATCTCAACTGCTAACAGAAATGGATGGCATTGAGGTTTTAAAGAATGTAATTGTGATAGGAGCTTCGAATAGAAAAGACCTTATTGACGAAGCGCTATTAAGACCAGGAAGATTTGATAGACTTATTTTCATACATCTTCCAAATAAAAAAACAAGGCTTGAGATTTTTAAAATTCATGTTAAAGAAAAACCATTAGCTAATGACGTCGATTTAGAAAAATTAGCAGAGAGGACAGAGGATTTTAGTGGTGCAGATATTGAAGCTGTTTGTGTTTTTGCATCTAAACTTGCAATTAGAGAATTTATACAGGATAGAAAAGAAGAGGCTGTTAAAAAAGAAGTTAAGAAATTTAAGATTTGCAATAAACATTTTGAAAGTGCTTTAAAAGAAACTGAATCAAAAAAGGAAGATAAAATGAGAAAATTAATTCTTATTCCAATTGTACATACTCCTGCAGATATGGGCAGTATGAAAGATGCTTTAAAGGAAAAGGGAATAGAAAAACTTGGGAAGAAAGCATGGGAAGAAAATGAGAAGAAAATCGGAAGATTTTGGGATGAAGTTGAAAAAACAATAGATAAACTTGATTTAGAGTCTAGTAAAGTTAGAATTTATCAAGATGGCATGCCTGAAGGAGGAGAATTTGCCTTAAAGATAGTTAATGCAACTGCAGCAAAAGGCAGTAGAAATTATCAAATAATTAAAAAATTAATTGAAGGGGGCGCAAAAATAGAAGAAACTGAAAGCAAGGAATTGTTATTAAAGGAATATAATTATGCTAAAGAATTTGCAAAAGCAAGTAATGAAGAGGAAAAAACAGAGGCAATTAAAGAATTTGAAAAAGTAAAAGACAGCTTAATAAAAGAACGTGATAAATTCATAGCAGAAAAAATTAATTCTGGTTTAAAAGATGATGAAATAGGAATTTTATTTATTGGAGCTCATCATGATGTTACACCATATTTATCTAGTGATATAGTGATAAAAAATCTTTAATATTTTTTAAATATCGGACTTCGATATTCTAGTAATCTTAAAAAAGGAAAAAAGCATGTTATATAAACAAAAGAGGTAAGAATAATGGAAATAGATGAAAGAATTTTAGATTATCTAAAAGAGAAAGGTCCTCAAAATAAATTCCGTATAGTGAGAGAATTAGGAATAAAAAAAGAGTTTGTTGTAAGGACATTGAATAAATTGAGTGAAGAAAGTAAAGTGGAGTTTAAAGGAGGAGTTGCTAGATTAATAAAAGTTTCATCAGAACCAAGATCAAAATCTTTAGAGACAAAACTCAAACCAAAGAAAGAAATTAAAAAGAAACCTCAGCCTAAACCAAAAGTTAAGAAAAGGGTAGTTAAAAAAATCAAAAAAGTTAAGACCCCAAAAATAATTAAAAAAGTAATTAGAGAAATAATTCCTGAAGAAAAACTTAGAGAAGTTGTGGAAGAGTTTAAAAAAGAAATCGTAACAAAAATGAAGCAGGATATAAAATCCAATATAGAGACAAAATTAAAAGAAGTTGAAAAAATAATCTCTGAACTTAAAACAAGACCCTTGCCTCAATCAAAAGTTATAGTTAAAAAAGTTATTCCAGAAGAAATAAAAAAGAAATTAGAAGAACTAACTAAAAAACTAGAAACAAAATTAGAAGTTAAAACAATACAGAGAAAAGGAAAAAAAATTAAACCAAAGCCTTTGCCAACATCACCAAAACCTAAAAGAAAATCAATATTTAGATCTTGGCTTGCTAGACCTAAACCAAAGATTAAAACAAAACCATTGCCTAAATCAAAACCCAAAACTTCAAAATCGAAAGATTTTGATAGCCATCAGAAATCTACGATTTCTGAGGAAACAAAAAAATTTAGATTTAAATTAAAGATGCCAAAATTGAAAATATTTAAAAGAAAAAAAATTAAATTAGCTAAGAAAGAAGAAACAAAAGCTAAGGAAAAATCTAAACCAAAGAAAATCAAAAAGAAAGGTAAGGGATTTTTTGCAAGTATAAAAAATATAGGCAAAACTCCAGCATCACTTTCGAAAAAAATATAAAAAGGGGTTAAAAATGAAAAAGAAAGGACAAGCAGCCAAGAAGTTTTTTATGACTTATGGTTGGATCATTTTACTAGCAATCATTGTTATTGGGATTCTTGCATATTCCGGAGTTTTTACTCCTAAAAAAGAGATTGGTGAAACTAATGAAACTGCAGAAGAAAAGATTAGTGAAACTGTAGAAGTCACTCCTCCTCTCTATGTTAATGCACTAAGTGCAAAAGCAAGTACAGGCATTACACTTGAACTTGCAAATAATGGAAGCAAAACCTATAGTGTAACTAGTGTCGATATTGATGGATGTGGTGCATATAGCAATGCAACAGAAATAAATGCAAGTGCATCAGAAACAATAACTATAGCATGTTCTCCAACATTAATAGAGGATGAAGACTTTGAAGGAAACATAACTATTAAATATGCAAAGTCTGGAAGTGATGTTGAACTAATATTAACAGAAACAATAGCTGAGAAAATTACAGCATAATTTTTTTGTTAATAGTATAAATTACTAAAAGGAGGTTAAAAAAATGCGAATAAAAGAGGTTGGCTATCTAGCACTTTTAATTGCGATAGTGCTTGCAATAGCTATAGGCATAGTTGAAGTATTGGGAGCAGTTCCAGAAATGACAGGGTGGTGGCTACCAGTAATTTTACTTATAGGTCTTGTTGTAGGAATTTTGAATTTAGCGACAAAAGATGCTGTAGTATTTCTTATTACTGCGCTAACACTTGTGATAACAGCAGGCGTGCTTTCAACTGCATTAGCTGGACTAGGTGTTGCAGGACCTTATTTAGAAACAATTTTACTTTACATAGTAATGATTGTTGGGATAACAGCATTTATTTCAGGTTTAAGAACTGTTTATGCATTATCTTTCAAATAAAATAACCACTTTAAAATATTTTAGCAGTAAATTTCTAACTAGGTTGCTGAGTTAATTATAGTTGTTAGCAATAATTATTTAAATAAAATTCCAAGACATGTTTACAATGTAAGGATAAGAAAACAACATGAAAAATAAAAATTCCAAAAACTTTTATACGAGGGCATGTAGGCGTTGCCTGAAGTTATTTCACACTAACTCCAAGTTTTCGAAAATATGTCCTAGTTGTGATAAGGGTCCAAAAAAAATACTCAGAAATAAGGTTATGCTTTAAAAAGACAAGCACATTAATAAGATGGGAAAAAATATTAAATTACTAATGCATAAAAACCCAAATCTAAAAGAAAACCCTTTTTCTATAAAAGCAAATCAATATATAATAGGCCTTGAAAAAGAAAAAAAGCTTTTAATCAAGTATATTAAAAACGGCGACATTAGTTCTTTAACAGGCCCCTTAGGGGCTGGTAAAAGTTCTTTGTTGTTATGGTTAAAAGATAATTTAAATCCCCACAAGGTTTTTTATATAGACGCCACTGATATTGAAAAAGACTTTAGCATCAAAGAATTTTTAAAAAAATCAAGAAAAGGATTTGACATTTTTAGAACATATCCAAAAAATACAGTGGTTTTATTAGATGAAAGTCAAGATTGTGATTATGAATTACAAAAGGCTTTAAAATTGCATTGGGACCATGGACATATTAAAAGTATAGTTATATCACAAATTAATCAATTAGAAAATTTTTCTGACAGCTTTAAAGATAGAATTGGTAAAAGAGTTATAAAATTAGGGAAATTAAAGAAAGCTAATGCCATCGATTTAATAAATTCAAGACTTAGAAATAAAAAACTCTTTGATACAAAAGCTATTGAAAAAATAATTGAAGTAGCAGATTATATACCGAGAAAAATACTTGAATTTTGTGAGTTGGTTTATATAAA
>JAHJTU010000098.1 GCA_018829485.1 Nanobdellota archaeon
ATCTTGCTTTTGCCATTTTCATAAGCATATTCAGAAATCTTAATTTTAATATCTTTTCTTTTTCTTTCTTAGTCTTCAGAATAAATAAAATTCACAAAATCTCTTGCTTGAAATAAAAGCTTTCCACCTTTTTCATATTCATAAGTATTTTCATTAAATTTACCTTGATAAACTGAAATTGTTAAATTAGCTTTTGTTGGCAATGCATCTTTTGCTTCCTGCATATTTGGAAATTCAGTATCTATACTCCAATCCCATGCCCAATCAAGAAATCCATGATCGAAACTTTCCTCTATTCTTGAAATATAATTCTCTTCAGGCAATTCATGGGGATTCCAATTACTTAATATAATTTCAGCATAATGATTCTCATCTATGGTATCAACCCATCCTTGCAATTCTCCATAAACTTTATTCTGAAATTCACTCCATTTAATTTCCATAATATGCTCAAGTCCTTGAACTCTTACCATATTGCTTGTTGGTGCATTAATTGCCAAGCCATTTCTATCAAAAGGAACAACATAAAGAACTTGTCCAGGTTGCAAGTATGGAAATTCATCTTCTGATACACGGAACTTCTTTCTCTTTCCATCATTAACAGCATCTTGAATTCTAGAAATCTTAACCCAATTCAATGGTTCAGGATTAAATCTATATGTTGTACAATCAGCAAAATAATTCTGTGCAATAGCAGTAACATCACTAATTCCTATTCTGCCATCTTTATTTCCATCTATCCACTCATTATATTCATTTACATTTTCATTATAATGCTGTGCAATTGGAGTAATATCAGCAATATCAACAATGCCATCTTGATTATAATCTCCCAAATTCTTATAACTCCATAAAAGAAAATATTTTCCATTAGCTCCTTTAACTAAACTTAAATCAGTAACTTTATTCTCATCTCCTTGTGGTGCTTTTAGTGCTATTTTGCTAAAATCAACATCTTTCAAAACCCTATCTTCAAGAAGTTTTTCTAATGTTTTTCTTTCAGGCTCTCTTGTTTCCTGTCTAATTCCAGATTCCCTTAATGGAGCACCAAATCTGCTTAATGCAACAGCAGAACAATTCATACATAAAATAGAAGCAGCTGCCAAAGGCACAAGTATTTTCAAAGATTTAAAGAGCTTATTTACAAGACTCATATTTTCAACAAGAAAGCAAGATATTTAAGTTTTTTCATATTTATATAAAAAGGCTAAGGAAAATGAGAACTTACAATATATGGTTTGATGCAGAAGAAAAAGGGAAACCAATAGAGAAAATTGTGTATAATTTTGATTCTTCTGACATATACAAATTTTCTGATAATCTTAATCAAGCAGTAATTTCAGTCTGGAATAAAAAACTTGAAGAAAACCCAAAAATGACAAATGAGCCTTTATTTAATTTAAGATATGTAAATAATCATGATTTAACAGAAGTTCTTGTTGGACAAACATGTTTTAGAGATTATCTTGTTGCAAGAGAATTTTTAGATGGAAAACAAAGTGCTTCTGAATATAATTTAGTGCAATCAGATTTAGATTTTCTTGAAGGAGAGATTATTGCTGCAAGTACTTTTCCAATTGTTACATTAGAAGATAAATTTGTTATGGGAATAAAAGGACAAAGAGTATCAACAGGAGCAGGAAAATTAAGTTTTCCAGGTGCAGGTTATTCTAATATAGAAAAAGACACTATAAAAGATGAACAAGGAAAGTTATATGCTATTCCACCAGGGGTTGTTTTTGGAAGAGAAATTAATGAAGAAATGTCTATTATTCCTAATCCTAATGAAATAACAGCATTAGGAATTATTGGAGATACTTACAAAGGCTCAAATAGGGGAATGGGACTTTTAGCAATAGTTGGAACAGATATATCAGTATCAGAATTAAAAGCAAGAAAAGAAATTGCAGAAGATGCATGGGAACATGAAGGTCCTTATTGGCTTATTCCAAAAGATGCAGAAATAATATCAGCATTAATTGAATCTGAGAAAGAGCATGGAAACAAACCATTAGATGAAAAAATTGCAAAAGAAATAGATGGAATTGGAGAAACAAGATTAACAAGTATGACAGGTAAGGCAAGTATTGCATTATTCTTTTTAGGAAGAAATCTTTTTGGCAATGATTGGTATAATAAAGAATTATCAAAGCATGAGAGTCATATTAAATTAGAGGATGTATAAATACAAAATGGATGAAATGTATGAAAAAGAATTGAAATTTGCAACAGAAACTGCAAAATATGCTGGTTATCTGTTAAGACATTATTTTTCTAATTTTTCTGAAAACCAAAAATTGCAAGTAGATTTTATTGATTCTTCTAAAGGGCTTGTAAGTGAAGCTGATATAACATGTGATAAGAAAATAAGAGAGGAGATTAAAAGAGTTTTTCCAAAATACAATATTATATCTGAAGAAGAAAAATCATTAGAACAAGGAAATGAGTTTACATGGATTTTTGATCCATTAGATGGAACAAATAATTTTGCAAATAGAATTCCTTTTTTTGCTACTTCATTAGCACTTGCAAAAAAAGACGAAGTAATAGTTGCAGCAACATACTTGCCAATCCAAGATGAATTATTTTATTCTGTTAAAGGACAAGGAGCATATTACTACAAAAATGATGATTTTAATAAAAGAAAAATTTCAGTATCAGATAAACCATTAGATAGAGCAATAATTAGTTTTGATTCTAATCATCATAAACCATCAGAAGAAGAGAATCTTAGAATAATGAAAGTGTTGTATAAAAGAGAAGTATTCAGAACAAGGATTTTCAATGCAGCTGTAATTGAAATGGCTTATGTAGCAGATTCAAGAGGAGAAGCATGCATTTATCAGGGAAGTAATTTATGGGATTTAGCAGCAGGAGCATTACTTGTCCAAGAAGCAGGTGGAAAAGTTACTGATTTTCAAGGAAAGCCATGGACTATAAAATCTGATTCAATAATAGCAAGTAATGGAAAAATACATTCTGAATTAGAAGAACTACTTTCAAAAGAATTTAATTGATAAATAAGAAAGCAAGATATTTAAAAGCAAAAAAATTAATAAAAAAATAAAAGGGCAAATGAAAATAAGTGTTGTTGGAGCAGGCTATGTGGGTGTTGTACTTAGTGCTGGCTTAGCAAAGCTTGGACATGAGATAATTCTTGTTGATATTGAAGAAGAAAAAGTAAATAAGATTAATGAAGGAAAAGCCCCATTTTATGAAAAAGGTTTAGATGAATTAATTTCAGAAGTTAAAGACAAGATTAAAGCAACATTAAATTTGAAAGATGCAATAAAAGACACAGAATTAACATTTATTTGTGTTGGTACCCCTAGCAGAAAAGAAGGTTATATGCATACGGAATATATTAAAGCAGTATGCATGGAAATTGGACTTACTTTATTAAGAAAACAAGAAAAACATTATATTGTTATTAAATCAACTGTACTACCAGGAACAACAGAAGAATGTATTAAAATTGTTTCAGATGTTTCTGGCAAAAAAATGCCAAATGATTTCTCATTTGCTATGAATCCAGAATTTTTAAGAGAAGGAAATGCTGTTCATGATTTCTTTAATCAAGATAGAATTGTTATTGGAAGTACTGATAAAGAAATTATAGGAAAAGTCAAACAAGCATACCAAGGACTTGATTCCCCTATTCTAGAAACAAAATTAAGAGAAGCAGAAATGATAAAATATGCAAATAATGCCTTTCTTGCAACAAAAATTTCATTTATCAATGAAATTGGAAATATATGTAAAAAGTTTGATATTGATACTAATGTAGTTGCAAAAGGAATTGGAATGGATTTCAGAATTGGTCCTCATTTCTTAAGAAGTGGTATTGGTTTTGGTGGAAGTTGCTTTCCAAAAGATGTTTCTGCATTAGCATACAAAGCAACTGAAAAAGGATATGCACCAAGGCTTCTTAATGCTGTTTTAGAAATTAATAGAGATCAACCAATGAAATTACTTAATATAATGGATAATAAATTAAATGGAAAAATAAAAGGAAAAAACATTGCAATTCTTGGTTTATCATTTAAGGCAGATACAGATGATACAAGAGAAAGCCCAAGCTTGCAGATTATTAAAGAACTTTTGCTTGAGCAGGCAAATTTACATGTTTATGATCCATCTGCAATGGAGCATGTTAAAAAGTTATTCCCACATTTAACATATTCGGCAAATGCTCAAGAAGCAATAGATAGTTCTGATATTGTACTTCTTTTAACAGAATGGCCAGAATTTGAAAATTTAGATTACAAAGATAAGCATGTTTTAGATGGCAAGAATGTTTTTGATGCAGATAAAACACATTTAAGACCAAAGAATTATGAAGGTATTTGTTGGTGAAAAGCAAGAAAAAATGAAAGCAATAATACTTGCAGCAGGATATGGAACAAGACTTGGTGATATAGCTAAAGATATGCCAAAAGCATTTGTGAAAATCAATAATAAACCAATCATAAATTACACTATTGATAAAATAAATGAAATTCCTGAAATTGATAAAATAATTATTATAACTAATAACAAATTTTTCTCTGCTTTTGAAGAGTGGAAACAAGAAGCAAAGAATGAAAAACCAATTACAATAGTTAATGACAACACTAACAGCAATGCAGAAAGATTAGGTGCATTGGGTGATTTGATTTTTTCATTTGATGCTGAGAATATAGATGATGATATTCTTGTTCTTGCATCAGATAATTTATTTGATTTTAATTTAAAAGAATTCTCAGAAGAAAACAAAGACAAAGATGCTGTAGGAGTTTATGAAATACCTAAAGAAATTATCAAGAACAAGTATGGTGTTGTTGAACTTGATGATAATGGAAAGATGATTGGATTCCAAGAAAAACCATCAGAACCTAGGACAAATTTTGCATCAACTGGAATATATCTTTTCAAAAAACAAACATTGTCATTAATAAGAAAGTATGCAAGTGAAGGACATAGTTTAGAAGGTCCTGGAAAATTGCTTGAATGGTTGTACAAAGAAAAAGATGTTTATGGGCATATATTCAAAGGCAAATGGTTTGACATAGGAAGTTTAGAAGAACTTGAAAAAGCCAAGAATGATTTTTCTTAAATCATGCTCAAATCTATCTCAAAGCATGCAACAGGCATTTGCAATCCAAATGCCTTTAATACAGATGGATGGATTTCTCCAATAATTCCTATATCTTTTCCAGAAACATGAATTCTTCCAACTCTTCCTGCAATAAAACTTCCATGTTCATGTTCTTTTATCTCATATTTAAGATTCATAGTTCTTAACAAATAATCAAGTATTTGTTTTGCTTCAGTATAATCTGTTTTTGCATGTGTAATTGCAATTGATACTTTTTTCAAATCTTCTGCTTTCTTGCCTTTTATATGTGTGCATGTCCCTATTTCAAAAATTCTTTGTGGATATCTTGCTTTCTTATTCTTTTCCAAGAATGCAAGCAAGCATGGAGTAATCCAGAATCTTAATGATGAATTTAATATTGAAACAGGATTTTTTAATTCAACAACCTCATGCATTTTCAAGTTCATTTTCTTAAATTGCTCTTCTTTATTAGTTAAAGTGAATGTTGCTATTTCCTGCATTCCTAATCCTGCAAGTAAATTAGCTATTCTCTCTTCTAATTCGCTTTCTGCATTTTGTTCTCCAAATGTTGCTAATTTTGGAATTTCTACTTTTATTTTATTATATCCATAAGAAATTGCAACATCTTCAATAATATCTCTTTCATGCATTATATCTTGCCTGTATGCAGGATACTCAACATATATTTTATTATGCTTAATACTTGCATTGTGCCTTCTTTTTTCAAGAAGTTTCTTTATTTCTTCTCCTTTTAATTGCATTCCAAGAATTTTATTGCAATAATTTATATCAAGTTCAATTTTTCCTGGCTTATAATCAGGCATTCTTATTTTCTTATTCTTGTAATGTATGCTAACTGATTCTATTTTTGCTCCTCTATCAGCTAATTCTGCAACAAGAACAAGCAAGCATGGAACAATAAATCTAAATGAAAATCCTGAAACTTCAACAAATGCATTTTTTGTTTTTCCTGTAATTTTTCCTGATTCATTAGAATTAATTATTGGTGGCATACTAAGAATATTCTTTTTGCTGTCAATAAAAATAGGATATTTCTTTTGCCCTTGCAACAAATGTCCATATTTTCTTCCTTTCTCATGCTTTTGCAATATTTGTCTTAAATTAAGTTCTCTATCCATCTCTAATGCAACAAATTTTGTTTTATCAGGCTCAGCAGCTTTGTAATATATTGGCCATATAATTTTATCAGCATCATAAATTCCCAATGCAGCTTCTTTTCTTTGTCTTCCAAAATTCTCACTTAATTTTTCTTGCAAATCAATTAATTGCTTTATTCCATTTTCATCTAATTGTAAATTCTTAAGAACAGCACAAACAGTCAAAGGCCTTATTCCTTCTAATGCAGAATCAACAAATACTTTATAATCAGAATTCTTTACTTGAAAATTAGGCAATGCTCTTTCCTTGCCAAGTTCACCTTTTATTTCACGAGCAATTCCGGTTGTACTCCACAAATCAGGACGATTTATATCTTTAATATCAATCTTTATTGTATCATTATCAATTGATTCTATTTCTCCTTTAACAACTAAGAGCA
>JAHJTU010000099.1 GCA_018829485.1 Nanobdellota archaeon
AGCCAGTGCCATTAGAAATACAAGAAGGTGAGCAAGGACAAGTAAATGACTACACAATTGAACCAATAGCAATAAAGAGAGTAAGATTATTTGGATTGCTTCCAATTGGCAAAGAACAAGCACAAGTTAAAGTTTGGAAAGGTAATGAATTAGTTGCAGAAAGAACATTGAAAGAAGGTGAAACAGCTCAAATAGGAAACTTGACATTGAAAGTTGTTAAAATTGATGACAGATTACAAATAATTGCTGAAACTGAAACACCAGTATACTAAATTAAGAAAGCCAAATAAATCATAATAGGTAAATAAGTAAATAAGAAGGCACGCATCAGTCTTATTTTATGTTATCGCTAGCCAGGCTTTATTTTCCCACGAAAACATTCTGTTTTCGGGGCGCCGGAAACTTTGTTTCCGTGCGTTTTATTCTTTTATTTTATTTTTCTAAGATTATATGTTGTTGTTTTTGCTACAGCATTTCTATTTAATGCAAAAAACCTTGTGTAATTCATGATAGATGAAGCAGAGACGTTTACATTTCGGTTATTGTTTTTAGCTTTTATTATGTTTCTATTTATTCCATTAGTTTCTTCAAGCATAATAATAAGTGAATTTGAATTAAATCCTCTTGGCACTGATTCGGGAAATGAATGGATTGAGCTTTATTCTGATTCTGCTGATGAAGTAAACTTATCAGGATGGAAATTAGTAAATGCTGATAATGATGTAATAGAATTAAATGGCACAATATCTGGTAATAGCTTTTTTGTTATACTCTTATCTGGACAATGGCTTGATAATTCTGATGAAAAAATAATCTTAATTAATGAGAATGAAACAATTGATGAAACTCCCTTGCTTAGTGATTCTAGTAATGATAATAATACTTGGAATTTTTGTGAAAATACAGAGGAATGGCTTTTTTTAGAGTCATCAAAAGAGCAAGAAAACTTATGTCCTGAAGATGAAGAGGAAGAACAGGATGAAGAAATCCCAGAAGATGAAGAAGCAGAAGTGCCACAAGACAAGGAATCAATTATTAAAATAGAAAAATATCCAGAAGAAGCAAAATTTGGAGAAACCCTGAAAATTGAAATTTTTATTTATAGGGGAGATACATCAAAATATGCTATTTATGCTTATGTTGAAAATGAAGATAATGTTGTAAGTGAAAAAACAACTTTGCATGTTAAATCTAAATTTACAGAATATGAAATGACAATTCCAATACAATTGAAAGCAAATTGCAATGACAAGTATGAAAATGGCACTTATAATATAATTTTAGAAGGACTTGGTGAAAAAGATGAAGAGGAAATTGAAATTAATGGTATAGATAATTCATTATGTGTGCAAGTTAAAGATACTGGCACAAAAGAAAAGGTAGTTGCAAGTGTAAACACAACAAAGAAAGAAGATAATGAAGCTAACACAGAATCATCACCAAGCATAACAACAAAGGCAGTACAGACAACACAAGAAACAAGTAAATCAAGCCAGGCACTTTATGTTGCGAACAGCAAAATTATTAAAAACTTTGGCTTTTGGATACTTATATTAATCACTGTAATACTTGTATTTGTAATATGGAAGAAAAAGTTAATATAAGAGAGAAAATAAAAGAAGGTGGAGTTAGAGCAATCCTTATTATTGAAGTTCTTGGAAAACCTTCTGAACATGTTAGAGAAGCATTAAAGCAAGTTTTGAGAGTAATGGAAGAAGACAAGCATGTTGATGTTCTTAGTAAAAAAAGATTCAAACCTAAAAAAGTTAAAGGAACAAAAGATTTGTTTACAGCATTTATGGAAATAGAAATTCTTGCAAAGAATTTCCTTAAGTTATTTGAAGTTTGCTATGATTATATGCCTTCTTCAATTGAAATTATAGAACCTTCTGATTTGAAAATGCCACTTTCAAATGCAAATGAAGTTATTAATGATTTAGCATCAAGATTGCACCAATATGATTCTGTGACAAAAAAAATAAGTATTGAAAATCAAATATTGCAGAATAAATTAAATTCTTTGTTGAGTGGAAATCCAATTATTGAGAATGAAGAATTAGTAACAAAACTTGGTAAAGATGAAGTTGGAGAACAGGAGAAAGAGGGGCAAGATGATGAAGAACAAGATAATGAAGAGAGGGGGGAAGAAGAAAGATTAGAATCAGAAGAAGATAAAAAGTAATTATTTTTTCTTAGGTTTTGTCTTAATTGTTGTTTTTGTTGTAGTAGTTTTTATTGTGGTTTTGCTTGCTGGTGTTTTTGTTTTGCTTGTTGTTTTTATCTTGCTTGGTGTTGTTTTGGTTTTTGCTTTGATTGGTTTTACTTTTACACTTACTTTCTTTGTTTTAGGAATTTTTGCTTTTGCAATTTTTCTTAATTCTTTTAAAGTTTTAATTAATTCATATGGTTCTCTTACTTTTGTTGTTTTTGTCTTTTTTATTTCTGGTTGAATTATTATTGGTATTTTAACAGGTGTTGTTGGTTTTGGTATTGGTTTGAATGTTGGAAGTGGTTTAGGGATTGGTTTTGGTATTGGTTTGAATATTGGCATTGGTTTTGGTATTGGCCTTTGATTAGGATTAAACATTGGTGGTCTTGGCATTGGCCTTTGCATTGGCCTAAATGGTGGAATTGGTCTTGCTCCATGCATTCCTTGTGCTGGTGGTTTTGATGGCAATGGTTTTAATCCTGGTAATGTAGGGAATTCCTGTTTCTTTTTCTTTTTTCTCTTTTGAAGCATAAGATATATCCATACAGCTACTCCAACAACAACTAAGAATAATAAGAACCATAATAAGAATGTTAAGAAACTGCCTGTTTTTTTCTCTTCTTTACATGAAGATGCACAAACTTGTCCTGTAGAACAAGAATCATCATATTCATTATATTTTAATGCACCATCTTCAGGAGTAACACAGCACGTTCCAACATCATAGCAATCTTGTGTTTCTGTATCACATGATGATGCACATACTTCACCTAATGCACAATCTAATTGGCTATATTTGGTTGCCCATACACCTGCTTTTTCACAGCATTGTCCTTTTGCTTCAAAGCATGTTGATGGTGGTGGAGTACTTCCTTGTATTTCACATGAAGATGCACAAATTTCTCCAAAATCACAAGTATCATCTAAATCCCAATATCTCATTGAATTAGATGCTGCTTCTTCACAGCAAAATCCTAAATCAAATCCACAAAAATCTTCTGCTTCTGCTGTTTCCAAACAATCTGCTTCTTCTACACATACCTTAGAAAAGTCAGGAGCACAACTTGGATCATATCTTGATGCACCTGTTACAATATATGAATCAGTACAACAAACAAAACCAGAATCTGAAAAACTTGAACAGTGTTGCGTATTGCTATCATCATTTATTGGTGTTGTAACATTTCCCATAATTCTTAATTCAACTGTAGAATATTTTGTAATATCATTTTTTACTCTTACAATTAAATTAAATGTTCCATTCACACTTGCATTTGTTGTTATATTTATTATTGAAGAAAGTGTGTTTGTTAATAATCCTGATGATGGTTTAAATGTATAAGTTCCTAAGTTATTAGGGAATGAAGAACCATTAAAACCAAAAGTTATTGTTTCTGCTTGTCCATTTGTAAGCCAAGAACTAACATAATAACTAGCTTCTTGTCCTGGTTTAATTGTTTGTGATAAAGGTAGTACATAAAAATCAAAATCAAATTCATCTGGTGTTGGTTCTGGTGTTGGTTCTGGTTCTGGCTCTACTTCTCCTAATGGGAAAAATGAAAATAAAACAACTGCAGTATCTCTTGTTTTTGAATTCCAACTGAAATCTGTTTTTTGCTTTTCAAGAATCCATGATTTTGCTTTTTCCAAATCTGCTATGCTTGTTCCAGAATTTCTTAATGCATAATATGCCCAAGCTGTTCTAAATACTGTATCTGTTTCACCCCAATAATTCCACGGATTTTGTTCATCTGCAAGTTTATCTGCAAATTCTTGTTTATCTGTTATTAGGTAAATTAATGCATAAGATAAGGATTTAGGGTTATATGTGTCTGCTCCAGATTCTAAATAAGCTCTTGTTTCAGAATCAACTCCAAGCTTATTTAATGCATATGTTGCCCATAATGTTGATATATAATCGCAAGAAGTTCCAGTATATGGGAAACACTTATTCTTAATTTGTAATAATGAATCTTTTTCACTTACAGTTGGATATGGAATAAAAATATTTTTAGTATCATCAATAAAAAGTAAATTTGCAATAAATGAATCTTCGCAGCCAACATAAAATTCCTTATCTAAGCAATAATACTGAATATTAAGCCAGTATGGTTTTGTTACTTTCAAACATACTGATGTTCCTGAAATTCTTACTTTTCTATCTTCTAAAACAAGGATTGGATCTTTTTCAACTCCTTGTCCATATAGATAAGTAACATAACATTCTCCTGCTCCTTGTGTTTCAAATTGAATAAACCAATTATTTTTATTTAAAGATTCTTTTCTTTGTGCAAGAAGCCATTTTTCTGTTTGTTTTGTGTTAGCATTCATTGCATCTAATGCAAGTAATGCAATTGCAGTATCTTTTACATTGCAAGCTGTAGCAGGCCAGCATTGTCCATAAGTATTATTTTTGCTTCTTTTCATAAGATTATCCAAACCATCCATTGCTAAATCATAATCATAATCCTTTAATGCAATAATAGAAAAAGCATTATCTTCTATACTTCCCCAATTATTATCTGGAGCTTTATCAGCAAGCCATGCATATGCTTCTGCTATGTTTTCATCATAATTTTCAGGTTGAGCATTTGTTAATGGGAAGGTTAATGGAAAAATAAATACAAAGCACAAAATAAGGAAAACAAGTACTAAAAAAGAATATGCTAAAAAACGCTTATTAAACC
>JAHJTU010000100.1 GCA_018829485.1 Nanobdellota archaeon
AAAATAATGAATCTTTACTATTCAGATAAGGAAAAATTAATCTCAGTAGTAAATCAAAATAAGAAATTTTCTGGATTTTAAAAATGAGACTTCCTTTTTCAGTTTTACCAATAAGAGTATTAAAAAGAATCAGCTTGCTCAGACCATTTGGTTCATGGTTAGCAAAAAGGTTTCCTAATTTTGATCAATTAATAAAGCAGACAAGATATAAAACAAATAAAGAAGAATACTTTACAATTGCTTTGACTAATGCTTTATTCTTATTCATATTTTTTGCAATTTTAATCAATATAATACAGATATTCTTAGGAATTCAGGCAATTGCATTAAGTTTTTTTATTTCATTTGTAATTGCTGTTTTCATTTTTTCAAATTCCTTGATTTATCCAAGACTAATTGTTGGAAGAAGAATTAAAAATATAGAAAGAAATCTTTTGCCTGCTTTGCAAGATTTTCTTGCTCAGATTAATTCTGGTGTTCCAATTTTTAATGTTATAGTAAATGTTTCAAACTCAAATTATGGGGAAGTAAGCAAAGAATTTACAAAAGCAGTAAGAGAAATAAATGCTGGAAAATCTCAAAGTGAAGCATTAGCTGATTTGGGTGCTGATAATCCTTCTGTTTTTTTCAAAAGATCTTTATGGCAGATTAGCAATGGATTAACATCTGGAGCAAACATGGTAACAGTTGTAAAAGAAAGTATAAAAGCAATTTCAGATGAACAAGTATTGCAAATCCAGGAATATGGCTCAAATCTTTCACCATTAAGCATGTTCTATATGCTAGTGGCTGTTATAATGCCAATACTTGCAATAACATTCCTTATTGTTATATCTTCTTTAATATCAATTTCAGAATCAATAATGCAACTTATTTTGTGGGGGCTTTTCGTACTAATCTTATTCATACAAATAATGTTCCTAGGAATAATAAAATCAAAAAGACCAAATTTAGTATAATTTAAAAAATGAGAGTATTAGCAAAAATAATTCCATCAAAATTAAAGAGAAAGTATGAAGAGAATGCGCTATATGCCAGAATCAAAGATCCTGAAAGAGCAATAGGATTTTCAATTTTTAATGGATTTGTATTAGCAATAATCTTTGCATTGATATTCTCAAGATTTTTCAACATAATAATTACTATTTCATTTGGAATTGTTATTTTCTTTTTTATTGAAGTTTTCTTTTACTATTCTTTTGTTTTAAGAGCAGATAATGTTGCGCAAAAAATAGAAAAAATCTTGCCTGATGTTTTGCAGTTTATGGCATCTAATTTAAGAGCTGGAATGACAACAGAAAAAGCATTATTATTAAGCAGCAGAGATGAATTTGGATTGCTTAAAAAAGAAATTGACAGAATCGGCAGGGAAATTGCAACAGGCAAAGGAATAATTCCTGCATTAGAAAGCATGGCTAATAGATTTAAGTCTGAAAAGCTAAAGAAAAGTGTGCAATTAATAGGTTCTGGATTATCAGCTGGTGGAGAATTAGCTCCTTTACTTGAACAGATTTCTTCTAATTTGCGTGAAAGTGATTTTGTTGAGAAAAAAGTAAGATCAAATGTTTTGATGTATGTAATATTTATTTTTGTTGCTGTTGCAGTGGGTGCTCCTGCATTATTTGGATTAAGTTCTTTTCTTGTTGAAGTCTTAACAAGCCAAATTACAAATATTGAAATACCAGCAGCATCTCAGCTTCCAGTTTCAATTTCAGGTGTAAGTATAAACCCACAATTTATCTTAATCTATCTTACAGCATTAATTATAGTAACATGTATATTAGGAAGCCTTGTAATTGGTTTAATTTCCAAAGGAGAAGAAAAAGAAGGAATCAAGTATATTCCATTTATGCTTTCTGTTGCATTAATAATTTTCTTTGCAACAAGATATATTGTTAAGAACATGCTTGCAGGATTATTTGGAATGGGATAAAACAGAACTTAAGATTTTGCTTCTTTACCTGCACAATATTCAGATAAAACTTTTTGGATATTAAAATAAGATTTCATTATCTGTCTTCTTAATGGATTTATCTGTCTTCTTAATGGATTTTTTAATATTGTTGTTTTGCTTGCTTGTTTTTCTTCAATCAAACATTTATTATATTCATCTTGGACAGATTTTTGGTGTGATAAGGCACATAAATCTTCTAAACAAAGACGAATAAATTTTTCATCATTTTTATGTATTTTGTTTCTGTAAGATGAAGAGAAATTAGTTTTTATTCTTTCTATTTCATGTACAATAAGATCATAAGACTCTTTTGCTTCACCAAATGTCATAGGATTATGATAAAATACCTTTCTTTTGTATGTCTTATTTCCTGTAATTTGCATATCCATCTTACTTTTTAAAGTAATTAAGAATTTATAAATCTTGGGATGGGAAAAAATTATTTAAACTGCTTTTGCCAAAGATAACTATGCCAAAAAAGAGGAAGAAAGTAAAGCCAAGAATAAAGCTAAGAACACAGAAAAGAGCAAAGGCAAAGCCTGTAAAAAGAATTTCTAAGACAAAGACAAAACCAAGAATTTCAAAAGAAAAGGCAAGAGAAGATTTCTTAAAAAAAAGAATTACTTCTGGGATTCCTGGATTTGATAAATTAATTGATGGTGGTTTTGTTAATGAATCTGTATGTCTTGTTGTAGGTGGTGCAGGAAGTGGAAAAACAATTTTTGCAACACAATTTCTTCTTGAAGGTTTAAGACAAAACGAACCCGGTGTTTTCATAACTTTTGAAGAAAAAAAAGATAGGTTTTACAATGAGATGAAAACACTTGGATGGGATTTAACTGAATTAGAAAAGAAAAAGAAATTTGCATTTATTGAATACACCCCAGAACAAGTAAAGAAAATGCTTCAAGAGGGTGGAGGAGAAGTAGAAGTTGTTATAGAAGAAATCAAAGCAAAAAGAATTGTTATTGATAGTATAACTTCATTTGCATTGCTTTTTGAAAGTGAATTGGAAAAAAGGGAAGCTGCTCTTGCTTTATTTGAATTACTTAGAAAATGGAAAGTAACATCAATACTTACATTAGAACATGAGCCATCAATGAAAAAGGGTTCTGTTCGCATTTCAACACCATTAGAATTTGAAGTAGATGGAATAGTCATACTTTACTTCTTGCGTACAAATAATGAAAGAATAAGAGAATTTGAAATATTAAAAATGAGGGGCACAGAACATTCAAGAGGTGTTTTCAGATTTGAGATAGGCAAAAAAGGAATTAAAATTAAAGGTAAAAGCAAATACATCAAAATAGGTTAAAGAAATGTGCATGAGATAATTTTATAAGTTTTACTGCTTCTAATTTACTAAGATGGATAATGATACTGAAACTGAGTGGGGACGTAATTCTACAAAAAACTATTATGAATTAGAAAAAAGAGTAATTAGAACATATGAAAAATTATCTAAAAAAAATCCAGAGAATTCTCTTTTAAAACTTATTGAAATAAAAGGCAGTATTTTAAAACAAGATAAAGAATATTGGATAAGATACAAGAATGAAACAATGATTAATGCTTTATCAGATTACTTGCATGAATTAGAACAAGAACTTAAAAAGTATGAAGAATAATAAAAGTTTTTTGATAAACCTTTCCACGAAAATCAAAGATTTTCGGGACGCCAGAAACTTTGTTTCTGTGCGTTTCTAAAAAGGTTTACTCATTAGAAAGCCCTTTTCTTTCCCTGATTTGCTTTACAACTTTATTCTGAATTTCTTTTGGAACTTTCTGGAAATGCTGGTCAACAATAAAGAAAGATGCTCTTCCTTCTGTTGCTCCTCTTAATGCTCCTGCAAAACCAAATAATTCTGCAACTGGAATCTTTGCTCTTATTGTCAAATGATCACCCTCTTGGTCAGTAGAAAGTAATTGTCCCCTCTTATTTTGTATTAATCTAGAAACTTCTCCCATGAATCTAACTTCTGTTTCTAATTGCAATACTTGTAATGGTTCATACAAGCATGGTTCTGCATCGCGAATTGCTTCTCTTAATGCATCTCTAATAGCTGGCAATATTTGTGCTGGGCCTCTGTGAATAGCATCTTCATGCAATTTACAATCAGTTAAATTTACTTTTATTTTCAAGCATGGTTCATTTGCCATAGGTCCTGCATTCATAATCTGTTCAAATCCATCCATGCACATTTCAACAACTTCACCAATATGAACAACCCCTCTTGTCCTATCTAAGAAAGTACAATTCCTGAAGATTTCCCTATACTGCCTTGATTCTTTAGTCTCAATACCAATACCTTGCAAGGCTTTCCATAAATGATCTTCTTTCTTTTTCATTCTTCCTTCACGCAATTCTCCAGCTTTAATTAAATCAAAAACTCCATCTTCAACAGGTGCAACAGTTATGAAAAAGTCATTATGCTTATTAGGAGTTCTTCCTTGCATTTCCCTGCTTGGTTTTTGCACACTTTCCCTATAAACAACAATTGGTGGACTTGTAGTAATATCAACTCCTTTTTCTGTTCTAATTCTATTACCAATAACTTCCAAATGCAATTCTCCCATTCCACTTATAAGATGTTCTCCTGTTTCTTCATTAATTTCAATTTTAACAGTAGGATCTTCTTTTCCAACTTTTCTTAAGACTTCAACTAATTTTGGTAAGTCAGATGCTCTTTTTGCTTCAATACTTACAGTAACAACAGGCTCAAACAAATGCTTTATACTTTCAAAAGCTTCAACATCTTGTGAACTGCTAATTGTTTCACCTGCAAAAACATCTTTTAATCCAA
>JAHJTU010000101.1 GCA_018829485.1 Nanobdellota archaeon
GTTGATGACTTTTCAAATTATTTCAGAACGAGATATATCAAACTTAGGGAAATGCTTGCATTAAAACCAGAATTAGAAAACTTGATTTCTATTAATAAGATAAATTATCAGCAAAAAGATTTTAGCATTATTGGAATGGTTCAGGAAAAGAGAATTACCAAGAATGGAAATGTTTTCATTGTGCTTGAAGATTTAACTGGAACAGCAAAAGTAATTGTTTCTAGCAGAAATCAAGAACTTTACGATAGGGCAGAAAATTTAGTACAAGATGAAGTAATTGGAATTAGAGGAAGAGCAAGCAATCAATTTGTTTTTGGAAATAATTTAGTTCAAATGGATTTTTTTGGAAAAGAAAGAATTCAAGGTGGAAAGGGCTATGCTTTGTTTATTAGTGATTTACATATTGGAAGCAATAAATTCCTTGGGAAGCAATTTAATAATTTCATAAGATGGATTAATTTGAAAGTTGATAGTAAACAAAAAGAAATTGCAGAAAAATGCAAGTATTTGTTTGTTCTTGGAGATATAGTTGATGGTATTGGAGTTTTTCCTGATCAAGCAAAAGAATTAACAATTAAAGATTTGAATGAGCAGTACGAAGAAGCAGCTTACTTAATTTCACAAATAAGAGATGATATTAAGATAATAATGATTCCAGGAAATCATGATGCAACAAGCCAGTCAGTTCCACAACCAGTTTTTGATACAAATTATGCCTCACCATTATTTAAAATTAAAAATGTTTTGAATTTAAGCAATCCTTCTTATGTAAATATTGCATCTACAGAGAAATTCAAAGGATATGATGTTTTACTTTATCATGGATATTCATTAAACTATTTTGCAAATAATGTTAGAAGTTTAATTAATAAAGGATACAAAAATCCAAGTTTATTACAATCTTATTTACTTAAAAGAAGACATTTAGCACCAACACATGGTTCAACACCATATTTACCAATTGAAAATGATCCTTTGTTTATTGATAAAATTCCAGATGTTTTTGCAACTGGTGATTTACATAAATTATCAACATCATATCAAAATAATGTTGCATTAATTGCATGTTCTTGTTGGCAAGACAGAACACCATTCCAAATAAAAGTAGGACATGAGCCTGAGCCATGTAAAGTTCCTGCATTTGATTTAGAAAAAAATACTGTAAGGGTTTTGGATTTTAGTTAAAATGGAATTGTACAAGAAAGTTAAGAAATTTGTAATTAATTCTTCTAAAGGAAGTTCTACAAAGCATTATGAAAGAACTGCTTATTGGATTAAACAATTAAAACCAAATGCTGATGAAGCATTGTTAATAGCAGCAATAGCACACGATATTGAAAGGGTGTTTAGGGATAAGAAAAAGACATACTACGAAATTAGAAAAAAGAAAGTGGGAATGACAGACAAGAATTTTTTAGATTATCATCAAACTACTTCTGCAAAAATAATTGGTAACTTTTTAGAGAAACATAATGCTGATAAAAATTTAATAAAAAGAGTAAAAATGCTTGTTTCCAAACATGAGGTGGGTGGAAATAAAAACCAGAACTTATTGAAAGACGCTGACAGCATAAGCTTCTTTGAGAATAATCTTAAAGATTTTTTAAAAAATAAACTAAAAATATTTGGAAAACAAAAGATCAGACAAAAATTTGATTGGATGTATGACAGAATAACATCAAGAAAAGCAAAACAAATTGCAAAGAAATGGTATGAAAAAGCCATTAAAGAATTAGAAGAGAGTTGACAAAAATCATCATAAACCTTTTATATTTGTGCTTCTTATTTTCTATGTTCTTTTGGGAAGATTAGGAAAGGGAGAAAAAGAGAAAATGTATTATAAAGATATTGAAAGAAAAGTTAAAGTTGCATATTCTATAGCAGGAGAAGCAAGAAATAAAGGCTTGGATCCTATTGATAAAGTTGAGATTCCAATTGCTACTGATTTGCCTGAAAGAGTTACTGGATTAGTTTCAACATTAATCCCACAAATAAAAGATGAA
>JAHJTU010000002.1 GCA_018829485.1 Nanobdellota archaeon
AGAATGCTTATCCATAATAACCAGGCCTGTCAACTGCAACTGCTTTAGCTCTCATTAAGTTTTCTTCAACTGACTTGTAATACTTAATATCTTCTTGTTTTATGCTTGCTCTTATTTTATTTAATGCAGCATTGAAATGTTTTAATTTTACTTGTGTTGCATCTATATTTTCTCTTAATGCTAACATTCCTGCTTCTCTACATACTGCTTCAATATCAGCACCAACATAACCTTCTGTTTTCTCTGCAAGTTTTTCCAAATCAACTTTTTCCAATGGCATTGTTTTTGTATGTATCTTGAAAATTTCCAATCTTGCTTTTCTATCTGGCAATCCTGAGAAAATAATTCTGTCAAATCTTCCAGGCCTAAGTAATGCAGAATCAAGCATATCTGGACGATTAGTTGCAGCCAATACAACAATATCATTTAATTCTTCTAATCCATCAATTTCAGCAAGTAACTGATTTAATACACGTTCAGTAACTTTTGTTCCAGAATCATATCCTCTTTTACCAGCAATTGAATCAATTTCATCAAAGAATATAATGCATGGCGCAACTTGTCTTGCTCTTTCAAAAATCTTTCTTACTCCTTTTTCACTTTCTCCAACCCACATGCTAAGCAAAGATGGACCTTTTATTTGTATAAAATTAGCTTCTGATTCATTTGCAACTGCCTTAGCAAGCAAAGTTTTTCCTGTTCCTGGCAATCCATGTATAAGAATTCCTTTTGGTGGTTTAATTCCAATTCTCTTAAAAGCCTGAGGATGTTTTAATGGCCATTCAACTGCTTCTTTTAATTCCTGCTTAATCTCATCTAATCCTCCAATATCATCCCATTTAACATTTGGTTTTTCAACAAGAACTTCTCTCATTGCACTTGGCCTAACAAGTTTAAGTGCTTCATTAAAATCTTTTTGAGTAACAATTAATTTATCAAGAACATCTTGTGGTATTGGCTCATCTTCTTTTATTTTCAATTGAGGCAAAATTTTTCTTAAAACACTCATTGCAGCTTCCTTGCATAATGCTGCTAAATCAGCTCCAACAAAACCATGTGTTATACTTGCAAATCCATCCAAATCAACCTTTTCCAATGGCATGTTTCTTGTATGAATCTTTAATATTGATAATCTGCCTGCTTTATTTGGAACATTAATTGAAATTTCTCTATCTAATCTTCCTGGTCTTCTTAATGCAGGATCTAATGCATTTGGACGATTAGTTGCAGCAATAACAACAACTTTTCCTCTTCCTTTTAATCCATCTAACATTGTAAGTAATTGAGAAACAACTCTTCTTTCAACTTCTCCATAAACTTCTTCTCTCTTAGGAGCAAGTGCATCTATTTCATCAATAAAAATAATTGTAGGAGCATTTTTTTCAGCTTGTTCAAATAAATCTCTTATTTTCTTTTCAGATTCACCATAGAACTTGCTCATAATTTCAGGTCCATTTAATAATAAGAATGTTGCTTCTGATTCATTTGCAACTGCCTTAGCAAGCAAAGTTTTTCCAGTACCAGGAGGACCATACAATAAGACACCTTTTGGTGCTTCAACTCCTAATCTATCAAAAATCTCAGGATGCTTTAATGGCAATTCAACCATTTCCCTTACTTTTTTTATTTCTTCTGTTAATCCGCCAATATCTTCATAAGTAACTTCTGGAATTCTTTCTTCTGATATTTCCATAGCTTTAGGATGAACTTGCACTTCTGTTTCATCTGTAATAATAACAGCATCTTTTGGTAGAGTAGAAACAACAACAAATTTTGTAGTCATAAATGGAAATCCTCCGCCTACAAAATCACCAAAAATATCAGAGAATTCTTCAAATGCACTTGCCATAATATCCTGCCTTCTTCTCGTGCCTCCTAAAACAAGTAAATCTCCTTTCATAACAGCTCTTCCAAGCAATCCTCTTCTGAATATTGAAGGATCAGCATGAACAACAACACCTGATTGTGCTGGTGCAATTGCAACTTTCTTTGCTCTTTGAATTTCTGCTTTTTTAATTCCAACAATTTCTCCTATTCCTGTTTTTGCATTTCTTCTTATAATTCCATCAACTCTAATTATATTCTCACCAATATCAGCAGGATAAGCTCTGTCAACAATTGCAACTGTTTCTTTTTCACCTTTAACAACAATAACATCACCTGGCCTTGCATCAAGCTCTCTCATTGCCCTACTGTCAATTCTAGCAATTCCCTTATAAGCATCTTCTTGCAATGCTTCCATAATCTTCAACTTAACTTCCTTTATTTTTTCTTCAGCCATTTTAT
>JAHJTU010000016.1 GCA_018829485.1 Nanobdellota archaeon
ATAAATGAATTAAAAGCAAATCAGAGCAGAGTGAATTTAGAAGCAGAAGTTATTTCAATTGGAGAAATAAGAACATTTCTTAGATTTGGAAGAGCAATAAGAGTTACAAATGCAGATATTAAAGATGATACTGGTGAGACAAAGTTGACTTTATGGAATGGAGAAGTTGAAAAAGTGAAAGTAGGTGATAAAGTAAGAATAACAAATGGATATGTTAAGGACTTCCAAGGACAATTAACAGTAACAGCTGGAAAATTCGGAAAACTTGAAGTAATAGATGGTGAAGGTACAGCAAAAGAACAATCAGATTCAGAAGATAATTACGAAGAAAAACCACAAGATGAATCAAATGATAGCAATGATGAATCAAATGACCAAGATGAAAACAATAATGAAGACACTTCTGATGAAGATACACAAGAAAAAGAATTATAATTATTTCTAATTTATATTTATAATCCAGCTTCTTTTTTTAGAATTTCAGATTTATCTGTTTTTTCCCATGTAAAATCATTATCTTGTCTGCCAAAATGTCCATAGCATGATGTTTTCTTGAATATAAGTCTTAAAAGATTAAGTTGTTCTATCATTTTACTTGGAGCTAATTCAAAATGTTTTCTTACTAATTCATGCAATTTCCCATTTTCAATTTTACCAGTATCAAAAGTATCTATCATTAAACTTAATGGTTCTCTGCTTCCAATAACATATGCAAGTTGTACTTCACATTTTTCTGCAATTCCAGATGCAACAATATTTTTTGCAATGTATCTTGCCATGTAAGATGCTGTTCTATCAACTTTTGTTGGATCCTTACCAGAAAAAGCACCACCACCATGATTTCCTATTCCACCATAAGTATCAGCAATTATTTTTCTTCCAGTACAACCAGAATCAGCAATTGGACCACCTATAATAAACCTACCAGTATTATTAATATAATATTTTGTATTCTCATCAATCCATTTACTGCATATAGGAAAAATAACTTTTTCTTTGATGTCTTTTCTTAACATTTCAATATCAATATCATCATGCTGTGCTGCAATAACAACAGAATCAATTCTTGCTGGCTTTCCATCCTTATACTCAATAGTAACTTGTGATTTTCCATCAGGTCTTAAATAACTAATTTCATTATTCTTGCGAACATCAGCAAGTTTTTTTGATAATTTATGAGCAAGTAAAATAGGAAGAGGCATTAATTCTTGTGTTTCATTAGTTGCATAACCAGACATCATTCCTTGGTCTCCTGCACCAAATCCTTTTTCATCTTTATTTACACCAAGAGCAATATCAGGGCTTTGTTTATTTAGAGAAATAAGAATTCCAACACTTTTATAATCAAAACCATATTCTGGCTTTGTATAGCCAATTTCTTTTAAAGTATTTCTCACAATATCTTTTGCATCAAATCTTGCATTAGTTGTTATTTCTCCCATAACAAGGATAAATCCAGCACCACATACTGTTTCACAAGCAACTCTTGCATTCTTATCTTGTGTAAGTATCTCATCTAAAATAGCATCACTTATCTGATCACACACTTTATCAGGATGTCCTTCAGTAATACTTTCTGATGTAAATAAAAAATTTCCTTTCCTCATTTTATGTTAAGTAATAGAACAAAGGTTTTTTAAATTTATTTGGAACTAACTCTGCTTATTCTTTTTCCTCTTTGCTATATATAAAATTAATAAGTAAGACAAAAATAAGATAAGAATAATGAAAATGATTAATATTAGGGGAGTATACTCTCCTAGGGCATTTCTTACATTGTTAATCAAGAATGTAGTTATTGGAATTCCTGTTTGTTGTTGGCCCATAATTTCTTGCTCTTGTCCTTGCTCTATTTTTTTGGTTTCTGGTTCACAAGTTTCATAAATGCTTGGTGTATTTTCTGTTATTTTACATAAATTCTTATCAGTGCATGTTCTTGTTCTTTTTCCATTCAAGCATTTACTCCAAACAGTGCATTCCCAATTTTCTATGCAATTTTGTATTATTTCTATGCTTCTAGTCGAGCTTCCACCTGCTCCTTTTTGTGCAGATGGTGATTCGGGAGTATAATCAACTATCAGACTAAAAGTAGGAGAATTTCCTTGTTCCCCTTCTGAATTTACACAGTTTACCGACCATGAGTAATTTGAGTTTGATAATGTTTTTGAGAAAGTTTGAATAATATTTTTATTTATTGTTGAATTTGTTATGGTTGCTACATTATTTAGAATAAAAGAACAATTTGAAATATTGTTTGTGTCAGTAACATTATATTTGAACTCCACTATTTGCGAGCTTGTCCACGTTGAATTATTTTCTGGGGAGTTTAAAGTTGTTGTTGGCTGATTGAAAGTAGTGTAATCAATTGTAACATTATAAAGTTTTGGGGAGTAAATTACATTCTCAGTTAAAAAATAAGTCTTATATTGGAAGTATCTGTTTTCTGATACATTCAAACTTTCTCCAGAAGATACAATATAATGAGTGTCATTAGTTCCATCTGGTCCTATAAAAGGATTCCAGCTTGAGTTGTTATCATCAGAGCGGGTTTGAAAAGTTAGATTGGCTTTGGTTTGAACTTCAGAATATATATAATCAAATTCTTCTTTGGGATCAGTACCACTTCCTGTACCTTCACCAAACCAGATTGAATTTGTTGGTGTTGAGATATTTAAAGTAATATTATACCAATCTCCAGTTTCTGAAGTAACTGTAAAGGTTCCTAAAGGAGCAGACCCATTAGTATCTGTCTGATCATAGATTCCAATAGCTTTCCCATTCATTTTTTTAGCATAAACTTTCAACACAGAATTATATGTTAAATTATCAGTAAAATTCAAATAAAACCTTTTTTTATCATCTTTCATATCAATAATATCATAAGATTCATCTTTTGTAAAAACTTTAATTTGGTTGTCGCCATTATATATCGCAGAAGTAAGAAATGAATCAAATGTTTCTATTATTACTTTTTCCCAACTAATGTTATTCCATATAACAACAGAACCAGCATCAAATATCTTTGAAGTATAGCTACCATATAAATTTCCTTGTATTAATTCAATATGGTCTGTATCCCATTCTGTATTTTCATAAGTTCCTTCATCAAAATCATTCTGATTTTCAGTATTAAAAATAGTAAATCCCGTTATAAAAGGAGAACCAAAATAATACATAACAAAAGATAGAGAAACTAAAATGATGCCAAGAATTATAATATTAATTGTTCTTTGGGTTGCTTTACTTTTATCCTCTTTTTTCATTAATTATTGAGTGAAGCTAAACTTTAAAAACTTTTTATTCTTAACAATACAAAAGAGGAAACATGACACATAACATAATTATTGGAAGAGGTGAGGCTGATAAAGTTAAATTTGGTGAGCAAGGATTGATATATCTTGGAAAGCTTTTTGTTAAAATGGGGCAAACTTCTTCATTAAGTAATAAAATTTTTATGGATATAGCAAGAAGCCATGTTGTGCTTGTTGCAGGAAAGAGGGGATGTCTAATTGGTGATACATTAGTTTTTACAGATGAAGGATATAAACCAATAAGCAAATTTGATGAGAAAAAGGATAATGTCCTATCTTTTAACAAAGAGAAGAAAGAATTTGAATGGGAAAAAGCAGAACTATTGAAATACCCTATTGAAAATGAAAAATTATTAAAAATAGAATTAAAAGATGGAAGAACAATAACTTTAACAAAAGAGCATCCTTTATTATCTTCTTATGGTAAGTACACCTTTTATAGAAGGGGGTGTGATTTAAAAATTAATGATAAAATAGTTCTTCCAACAGTTGTTCCGGAAATTAAAAATGATAAAGAAAACTTAAGAATAGCAAGACTTTTAGGATATATTTTAGCAGACGGCACAATAAATATAAGAAAAGGTAAATTCAAGGATGGAAGAGGTTATTGGTATAATGGAACTAAAGCAAGAATTAGGATATACAATAACTGTAGAGAAGTTTTAATACAAGCAAAAGAAGATTTAGAAAAAGAATTTAACATTACGGCAAAAAGATACAAAAGAAATGATTGTAATTGCGAAATTGTAGAAACCAAACATCAAAAAATAGTAAATAAATTCATAAAACTAGGAATTCCACAAGGAAATAAATCGGGCATTATTAGAGTCCCAAAGATTGTTTTTCAGAGTTCAAATAAATTTAAATCAGAATTCATATCTAGCCTATTTGATTGTGATGGCTATATACATCCTGAAGGAAGGATAATTGATTATGCATCAAAATCTAGAAAATTTTTAGAAGATTTACAAATTATATTAACCCACATAGGTATAGAATCTGTTATAAGAATAAAAAAAGCAAAGTGTAATGGAAAAGTTTTTGATAATTATAGATTATTTATAACAGACAATACTTCTGTTGAGAACTTTAAAAAAATTGGTTTTAAAAATAAATTCAAACAAAAAAGACTAGATAAACATAAATTAAATAAAACAAAAAGAAGAAAGACACATTATTTTGGAAAGAATATAGTTTGTACAAGAATCAAATCTATTACCGAAATTAGGGGTGTAAAGGAAGTTTATGATTTATCTGTAGATAAAAATCATTCTTTTATTGCTAATGGGGTAATAAGCCACAATAGTGGTAAATCCTATACTTTATCTGTTTTAGCAGAAGAACTTACATTATTGCCAGAAGAAGCAAAGCAGAATGTTGCATCTTTGATGTTTGATACAATGGGAATTTTCTGGACAATGAATTACCCTAATGAAAAAGAACTTTCATTATTACAAGAATGGCAATTAAAACCACAAAGACTTCCTGTAAGGATTTTTGTTCCATTTGGTTTTACAAAAAAATATGATGAATCTGGAATTCCTTATACTAATGAGTTTGCTATTTTGCCTTCTGATTTGGATTCAGCTGATTGGGGTTTAACATTTGGAATAAATATGGTATCTCCAGAGGGTGTTTTACTTGAAAGAACAATTTCTGATTTAAAAGAAAAGAATAAGGAATTTAATATACCAGATATTATTGAGGAAATAAGAGTTGATATTAAATCAAAAAAAGAAACAAAGGATTTGCTTGAAAGCCTTTTTCTTGGTTCTCAGACATGGGGCATATTTTCAGAGAAAGCAACACCAATAAGCAAACTTGTAGAAGCAGGAAAAACAACTATTCTTGATTTAAGTAGTTATAATGTTGCAGGAGCTTATAATATCAGGGGACTTGTCATAAGTTTAGTTTCAAGAAAGCTTTTCCAAGAGAGAATGTTTCATAGGAAGAAAGAGGAAGTTGATGCTGTAAGGCATGGACTTGAATACTTGAAATACAAAGATAAGAGAGAGATGCCAATGATATGGGTGATGGTTGATGAAGCTCATGAATTTTTGCCTAGGGAAGGTAAGACAGTTGCAACAGATGCTTTAATACAGCTATTAAGAGAAGGAAGACAGCCAGGAATTTCTCTTGTACTAGCAACCCAACAGCCAGGAGAAATATCAAGAGATGTTATGACTCAATCTGATATTGTTATAAGTCATACAATTACAGCTAAGGCAGATGTTGAGGCATTGAATATGATTATGCAAACATATCATTTAGAAGATATTCAAACTTACTTGAATCAATTGCCACATTTAAAAGGAAGTGCAATAATTCTTGATGACAATTCAGAGAGAATTTATCCAATGAGAGTCAGGCCAAAATACACATGGCATGGAGGAGAAGCTCCTACTGCAGTTAAAGTCCAGAAAAGGCTCTGAGAAGGCATAAGAAAAGACAGTAATAATTGTAACTAAAAAATTCTTACAAAAATCGAATATAAATTTAAATATTTTTAATGCATTTACTTTCAATCCTCAAAAGAGGGTAGGAGCCTTATGGCAACAAGAAGAAAGAGAACAGTAAGAAAAAAAACTGAAAGAGAAGAAAGATAAAATCTTCATAATTCCAAACAAACTATTTCTTTGATTTCTTTTTTTCTTTTTATTTATTTTATAGAACTACAAAACTACAATACTTGAAAATCAACTCTTACTCTATACTTATAGGGTGCAATTTCTCCTGTTTTTTTGCATCTTAAAATCTTCACTTTCCTTTTTGCATAAAATGCTTCTTGTCTTATTCTGCCTTCTGCAACAACTGGTATTTCTTCTTCTTTAAGAAAATCATGGAAATGAATAATAGTGCCTTTTTTAGCAACTGAAAATGCATACTTTAGAAAAGTATCTCTTATTTGAGGACGAGGCATAACAATTCTGTCAAATTTCATGCCCTTTCTTTTAAAAGAGGGAATTACTTTTTTAACATCTCCGCGAATAAAAACAACATTATCTACTTTATTTAATTTAATATTTTCAAGAGCATATTTTGCAGCTGATTTATTAATTTCAATTGCATAAATCTCCTTAGCTTTAGAATTCCTTGCAATTACAAGGGTGTATGGCAAAATACCAGCAAACATTACAAGTATTTTTTCATTTTTCTTTACTTGCTTTGCAATATCTAGTCTATCTGATGCTAATCTTGGAGAAAAATAAACTTTAGAAATATCCATCTTCATTCTGCAGTTATTTTCTTTATGCATTGTTTCAAATGTTTTCTTTCCTGAAACTACTTTGTATGGTGTTCTTCTTAATTTGCCTGTTATTCCACCAATTTTATTTACAACAGTTTCAATATTTTTTAATTTCAGAATTTCTTGAGCAACAAGCTTTTCTTTTCTTCTTAATTCTCTTGGAAGATTAATTATTGCAATATTCCCAACAATATCAAAAGCTCTTGGCAACATAGATAGTTCTTGTTTTGTTATTTTCCTCTTTAAATTTCTTTTTAGCATAAAAATCTAAAAAAAGAGCAGTTAAAAACTTATTGTTTATCAGATTAGAAAATTAGAAAATCAAAAGATTAATTAGTATAAAGCAGATTTTTTTGGCCATGAAACATTAAAGTCTCTTTTGTATTGCTTTCCTAGCTTCTTTTTAACATCTTCCAACAACACCATAAAGTCACTTGTGCTTGCCCTTGAGAATCTTCCTAATTTCTCTATTTTTTCTTGGCTTATTGACATCTCATAAACTGATTCTGGAAGAAGCTTTTTTATTGAGTAAACATAATCATCCATTACATTAAAAATATTATTCCAATAAGCACTGAACCCAGGCTCACTTTTTCTTAATTTACTTATTACTGTTTTAAAACTCTCAAAATCCTTTTCTATCTCACTTACATGACTTGGTTTAGCAGAAGCTGCATGCTCTATTTTAGAAAGATGCCTGGCAATCCTATGGAAATGGTCAACTAAGAGCTGTAAATCTTCCTCAGTAATGCCCTTTCTCTCATCTACTGATAAATCTAAGGATCTTACCTCTCTTGGTTCTTCTCTCTTTTTTCCAAATATCCAGAATGGCATTCCTTTTAAAACACGCAAGAATATAAAAATCTTTTCTTTTTTTGCCCCCCACAAAAGTTTTATATAGTTTTTTTACTCTTATTTTAAAATAAAAAGAAAGAGGATGAAAATGGAAAGAAAAGCAAAAAATTTTGAATCAGTGGCTTCTGTTGTTATTAGAAATATTCAAGATGTTTTTAGTAATTTTAAATGGAAAGCAAGTGTTACAAATAAAGTAGCATTTGCACAAACAAGTTTCTTGAAAGGAAGAATACTAAATATTAGATTAGACCCCTTTCAAGATAGAGAATTAGTATACGCACATGCATCTATTGGAATAAATAATAGGGTATTTGCTAATCATAATTTTGGATTAGAAGTAAAAAACCAGAATGATATAAGAACTTCAGCAAATATAATATCTAATTGGATTAGAAAGAAGCTAGTTGAAAAGCAAATTATCTAAAAAAGAATGAAGTCTATTGTTAAAGGAGTAGTAAGTCCTGAAGATTTTAAGGAAATTACTAAGATTGTTGCAGCAAATATACAAGCAGCATACAAAAAATACAATTGGACTATTTCTGTTTCTGGACTTTCTGCCATTATAAAAGCAAATACAGATATTGGGATTATTGAAATAGAAATGTGGATGCAAAAAGGATTTTCATTAATGTATGTTAAATTAAAAGCAGGAAAAAAGGTTTTATCAGGAGCACCTATGGCTTTTTCTTTAGATGTAAAATTCACAACACAAAGAATAGCGTCAGATATAAGAGCATGGATAAAGAAACAAATAAATCAAGAATTAAGGAATTTGCAAGAATGACTCCCACTTATCAAAAGCTTTAAAAGTTTGTACTTCTTGAATGCACTATGAAAAGAAGAGGTATTTTGACGAGCATAATAGCTATTTTCTCTTTCATAATCTTCTTAATTTCTCTAATTCCAAATGTTTCAGCACAAGATTGGCTTATTCCATTTAGAAGTGCAATAGATGCAGCTGTTAATTCAGGATTTTTTATGTTCTTAATTTTATTAGGAATTTTTTCAGTTGCATTTGTTTCATCATTAATGAAAATATTCCCTCCGCCATATGCAAAACTTATAGGTGTTCTTGGTGGTTTATTTTTAACAACAGCCATGTTCTATACTGGTGTTGTTGATACAGGAATAAATATTGCAGGCCATGCAGGATTATGGGCTCTTGCATTACTAGCATTAGTCATAATCTTATCCTTAACATCATTCATGTCAAAAGGAAAAGGAAGCAATGGCTCTTTAATTATAATATTAATAGTTGCAGTCATCCTTTATCTTTTATTTTCAGGTACAATTTCAGCTAGTAATATGTTATGGGATTATCTTTTCTTCTTAATGCTTATACTTGGCTTACTTGCTTTATTATGGTTCCTTGCATCAGGCGCAACTGGTGTTGGCGGTGGAGGTGGTGGAATGCCAAGAGGATGGTGGCCTCATTGGCTTAGTCCTTGGAAATGGAATTGGCCATGGAGAAAACCAAGAGAACCTAGAGAAAGAAGACCAGGGGGAGAACCAGAATTACCAGAGCATGTTGCAGTAACAATTGAATCACCAAGAGCAGGAGCAGTATTTGGAAGAAAAGATGTTATTGAAGTTTCAGCCGATATAACTGGTGGTTATGATTCATACAATTCAATTATAAGAGTAGGCAGATATAAGAAAAGAGTTTCAAGTGGAGAAAAACTTTATTTTAGAATTGGAACACCAGATGAAATAAAATTAAAAGAAGGAAATTATTATCTTTCAGTTAATTCTGTAGATAAAAGAAATACATACTTAAGAGCATTATCAAGAATTCCAATTAAGATTATTGAAAAACCAACAGGTCCAGGAGGAGAACCAGAAGGATACAAGGAAGTTACAGAAGGACCTTTACAAGTTAAAATAATTAATCCAAAAAATAATGCTGTTTTAATAACTGATTCAGAATTTGATGTTGATGTTTTAGTAACAGGAGGACAACCATATCATACTTTAGGAATTGGAATTTCTGGAATGAAATGGGGAAAGTATATACATTCTCCAGAACATGTTGGAGCAGGAAGAAGTACAAGAAAAGTTACAATTAAAGAATCAGATTTAGATAAGAGCAATACTTATTCTCTTATTGCAGCTGTCAAAGATAGAGATGGAAAAGAAGAAACCAATTCAATAGCCATAACAGTAATTCCAAGAAAAGAAGAAAAAGAGAAAGAAAAGAAGGAAGGGGAAAAGCAGAAGGAAGAAGAGAAAAAAGAAGAAATAAAACGTGAAGAAAAGAAAAGAGAAATAAGGGGAGTTTTACCTGCTTATTCTCAATCTACTATAAATGATGTTACAAGATTAAAAAATGAATTAGATGATGATAGAACTGCCTTAGCTAATTCATCTATTAATTTAGCAAGAGGATTATTAACAATTAATAAATTCATAAGTAGAAGACCAGATAAGTATCCAAGAGCATATACAGTAAGAATAAGAAGATATGCTATTGCACTTAATGAAGCAGGAACTGCATTAAGAAACAGAAATCTTGGACCATATGTTTTCTGTGATAAGATTTCCAGGATTATTAAAGAAATTAGAGCTGATTCAAGAAAAATAGGATTAGGGACACTTCCAACAACTAAAATAAATTTACATGGATTAATGGATAATGTTGATTTAATTGTAGCAAGAATGTTTGAGAAATTAGTTAAAACCTCTCATTTAACAAGAACAAACATCCAAAATATTTCTGTAACTGAATTAGATAAATGGTTGAGAAACCAAGCAAGACAAACATAATCAAAAATCTTATTAACACTCTTTCTCTTGATATTATATGGGTTTGCAAATAGGTGAATTAGTTCCAAAAAAGGAAATAAGATTTGATTCTCTTAAAGGAAAGGTTGTTGCAGTAGATGCATACAATATTCTTTACCAA
>JAHJTU010000017.1 GCA_018829485.1 Nanobdellota archaeon
TTGGTAAAGAATATTGTATGCATCTACTGCAACAACCTTTCCTTTAAGAGAATCAAATCTTATTTCCTTTTTTGGAACTAATTCACCTATTTGCAAACCCATATAATATCAAGAGAAAGAGTGTTAATAAGATTTTTGATTGTGGGTTTACTTTGTGTTTGCTTTTGCTTGTGTATTATCTTGTATTTTATCTGTAACTAAGTTATCTTCTAATCTTTTATATGCTTCAGAAAGTAATTTGTCAGAGTCTTTTGCTTTTTCTTTAAAATCTGCTCCTCTATTTTGATTAATTGTAACCCATTTCTTTTGTCCTGGAACTTTATACTTGCTAATATCAACATCTCTGTCTCCATCTTTGTCTTCAACATGCAAGATTCCTTTATTTGGTCCTGTCCATTCAACAATAACTCTTCCATTTTCTTTTCTTGCTATTGCTTGTCCATTACCATAATTGAATTTTTCTTGATAATCTGTGTAAAGAACTAATGGATTTTTTCTGTTTGCGAATGTGTCTTGAACATAATCTTTTGTTGCATTACATCCCCTTATTCCTGCACAACCAGCATATAAACCACCAATTATTAAACCAGCATACATGGCAGGTTTTATTGAAACTAAAACACCTTCTGTAACATAATCATTAACACGCCTTGCAGAGCTAGAAATATCTCTCCATTTTTCTTGGATACTTAATCTCCTTTCTTGTTCTGCTTGTGTAGCTTTTATTTTCATTTTTTTTATCCTTTACCTTAGCCTGTTTTATCCTTATTACCTTATTTTACCTAATATTGTTACTACTTAAGAGTATATAAAGGTTTTGGTTGAGAAAGAGTTAGGCTTGGTTTCTTTCTTTAATTAAGTCATCTAATCTTTTCATTGAAATTTCTTTTATTGGAATTATTGAAACATTACTTGCCCTTTTCAATAATTCTCCCATTCTTTCTAATTCTGTTGATAATGCAACTTTCATCTTATCTAAATTGATATTGCTTATTTTTCCTTTACTAATATCATAATATTCCTCATATAGCTTACTAAATAATCTTGAGATTGTATCAAAATTTTCCCATATTGGACTTCCTGGATCTCTTCCTCTTACAGAATACCTTAAAAGAAGGGCTGTTTTACGCAACTTCCATATTAATTCTAATGTTCCTATTTTAACTCTATATTCTTTACTTAATCTTTTGTATGATCTATTAAGTTCTGTGCCAAAAGAATACGCTGTCCCCCCCAAAGTATCTCCAACAACCCTTAATTCTTCTTTTAGTTTTTTGATATGTTTATTTACTGATTCTGCATTTGCTGGTAAAGCTTTTCTTTCTTTTACTGTGCTTCCAACAATTTCAATAGGAACTCTTACTCTCATGTGTGCTGGAATTTCTGCAAACCTTATATCATATGTATCAACTTCTAAGTATCTTGTTCCATTTGCAAGATTTATTTCATCTGGTGTTCCAATTCTTACAGAAAGATTTGCTCCTGAAGGAACTCTATCATAAATTTTATATCCATCAAGATAAATTGTAGAAATATATCTTCCTTTTCCTCCAGCAATATCAGCATCAATTATTATTGGTTTATCTCTTTCAAAAACTTCTCCTGCTTTTGGTGAATTAATAATAACAGTAACACTTCCTCTTCTTTCAATTATTTCTGCTGCTTTTTCTCCTGCTTTTTTAATTCCTTTTCCTGCAAGTCCAGCAGCACCTTTTAATGCATTTCCTAACCATTTAAATGGAGCTCCAAGCCACCCCATATTAGGCCATCCAATTCTTCCTCCACCTGCTCCACCAGGACCACCTGCACCTGATGCAAGGAACCATAATAATGCGAGTAATGCAAGTATAAGCATTAAGAAGAAAAGATAATCCCATAAAACATTACTTGCTGAAATTGTTCCAGAAAATAAAAGATAAAGGATTACTGCAACAATTAATATGATGATTAAAGAGCCATTGCTTCCTTTTCCTTTTGACATGAATGATGTTAATGATAATATGATGACTAATGCGAGTAATGCAAGAGCCCATAATCCTGCATGTCCTGCAATATTTATTCCTGTATCAACAACACCTGTATAAAACATAGCTGTTGTTAAAAATAAACCACCAAGAACACCTATAAGTTTTGCATATGGTGGAGGGAATATTTTCATTAATGATGAAACAAATGCAACTGAAAAAATTCCTAATAAGATTAAGAACATAAAAAATCCTGAATTAACAGCTGCATCTATTGCACCCCTAAATGGAATAAGCCAATCTTGTGCTGAAACATTTGGAACTAAAGAAAGTAAAGAAATTATGAAAGAGAAAATAGCTATTATGCTCGTCAAAATACCTCTTCTTTTCATAGTGCATTTAAGAAGTACAAACTTTTAAAGCTTTTGATAAGTGAGAATTATTCTTGTAAATTCCTTAATTCTTGATTTATTTGTTTCTTTATCCATGCTGTTATATCTGATGCTATCTCTTTTATTGTGAATTTTACATCTAAAGAATAAGACATTGGTGCTCCTGATAAAATCTTTTTTCCTGCTTTTACTTTAACATACATTAATGCAAATCCTTTTTGCATCCACATTTCAATTTCAATAATTCCAATATCTGTATTTGCCTTTATAATTGAGGAAACACCAGAAACAGAAATAGTCCAATTGTATTTTTTGTATGCTGCTTGTATATTTGATGCAACAATCTGGGTAATTTTCTTAAAATCTTCAGGACTTACTACTCCTTTAACAATAGACTTCATTCTTTTCTAGATAATCTGCTTTTCAACTAGCTTCTTTCTAATCCAATTAGATATTATATTTGCTGAAGTTCTTATATCGTTCTGGTTTTTTACTTCTAATCTAAAATTATGATTAGCAAATACCCTATTATTTATTCCAATAGATGCATGGGCATATACTAATTCTCTATCTTGAAAAGGGTCTAATCTAATATTTAGTATTCTTCCTTTCAAGAAACTTGTTTGTGCAAATGCTATTTTATTTGTAACACTTGCTTTCCATTTAAAATTACTAAAAGCATCTTGGATATTTCTAATAACAACAGAAGCCACTGATTCAAAATTTTTTGCTTTTCTTTCCATTTTTACCTCTTTCTTTTTATTTTAAAATAAGAGTAAAAAAACTATATAAAACTTTTGTGGGGGGCAAAAAAAGAAAAGATTTTTATATTCTTGCGTGTTTTAAA
>JAHJTU010000003.1 GCA_018829485.1 Nanobdellota archaeon
AAATATATCTTTTGCATCTCCACAACCCAAATCAAGAACTTTTGAATTTTCATTTTGCTTTAAAGATTTTTTGAAAAATCTCTTAATTATTCTAACTCTTATCATTTGATTGATTAATTCTGTTATTGATTGATAATAATTAGTAGAAAAATAATTTTCTGTCTTCTTCATTGAATAGTATTCTAATAATTGTTTCTTATTAATCCCCACCATTTTTCAAGTAATTCAATAATTTTCTTTTGAAAGTGCTATTTCCTGGTTTGGAAAATCTGTTTCCAAATAGAATGAATCTGATTTAATATCATAAGGATAATTTATTTCCCAAATTTTAATTGGTGCTCTTATTCCATTAAAGTCGATTATGCTTGGAATATTCAGTCCAGATTGTTCTCTAATACTTGTTACAACAAAATCTTCTTCAACATGAACAAGTTTGAAATTAGGGTTATCTTCTCCAAATAAGTAAAGTCTTGCCATTAAACTATTTTTAGTTCTTGGTGATAAATAGTAAGCAGTTCCCAAATTATTTATTCTTCCATCTGTTGTTAATTTTGGCATAATATACAGACAACCATCTAATCCTTCACCTTCATATTCGATTTTTCTATTATTAAAGAAAATACAATTTAAAGGAATGTCAACCCTTTTATTGTCTTTTACAAAAATTGCTGTTGGTTTTTTCAAGATTATATTATCTTGTTCTTGGATTGTTTCAACTATAAATCCACCAATTCCTGCTCTTTGTCCAATAAAAAGTTCATTATTCCACATAAAATCTTCATCTAAGGGAGTTCCACCTTGGAATAAGAAAATTGTACCATTCCTTGTTTCTTGTGTTGCTTGTTCATTTAATCCAAAAACATTAATCCAACTATACCTATCATAATTTTCATCACTTCCAATTAAAGAATATGCTGGATATTTTCCAATATCACTTGGATCAATTAACAAATGTGTTGAATTATGTGTATAAAGCATTTCTAAAGCTTCTTCATCATGTGGACTTGTTAATACATATCTTCCCATTAAATGATCCCAATATGGTAAAGCATTTCCCCCATCTAATACTGTTGCTCTTTCACCAGCAGTTTGAACCCAATATCCATAATCCCACCAATGTGAAAAGACAGAATCTTCTGGAGTATTATCTTTAACCCAATTCATTGCATTTGTCCATTGAGGATTTAAATTAGGATACATTGCACTTGTATAAGAAGCACTTGATTGAAATGAGGTATAAAAAATTGAGATAGCAACAAAAGAAATTAAAATAATAATTATTATCTTAAATACATTATCTTTAAATTTTAATCCATAATCTACAATTTTAATTATCAAAAATGAGGCAAATATAACAACTATTGGTGAAAACAAGAAGATTAGTCTAATTGCTCCTCTTGCTCCAATTGCAAACCAAACAAAACAAATAAATAAAAATAATAAAGTTTTATCAATTTCTGAGAATTTCTCAAAAGTTTTTTTATCTTTTTTGAATGTATTTAAGTAAACATAGATTAAAACACCAACAAACAAAATCATTCCACCAAAATAAGTAAATTGAGAGATTGTATTTGTTCCATTAAAAATAGAATCTGGCTTATATCTTGAGAATATTAATGAAAAAATAAAAATTGCAGAAATTCCAGTAAACCAATACTTATACTTATTATTAAAAACTGAGAAAATTAAGTAAGTAACAAGAACAACTCCAAAAATCATAAGCCAAAATAAATAGCCAAAATTATCAATCCAGGATGAAATAAATGGCTGTTGGTTTTCTGCAACTGTTAAAGTTAATCTTATTATTCCAAAAGGATGTAATAATTGTAATTTTATATCTGATAAAAGGCTTAAAGTAGAAGAAAATCCCTTAAGAAAGATAAATCCAATAATTGCAATAATTCCAGAAACAAGGATGCTGGTTACATTATGTGGTAATTTTAAAATTAATTTTTCTTTTAATTTAGATTGCATAAGAAAGTAAATTAAGAAAGGCAGTAAAGGAAAGTAAATAATTGCTGAACTTGGATCTGTTAATAAACCAATGATACTAAATCTTGCACTAATAAATAAAACCGGAGTCATTGCAATAAGAAAAGCAAGATAAGAAGCAAAATCCTTTTTCTTGAAATTGCCTAAAAATAAAAATGTTAAAAAAGTTAATCCAACAATCATAAATACAAAACTTATTGCTCCCCAGACTAACCCCAATAATCCAGCAAATAATCCTGCAAACAAACCATAAATTACAGTAAATTTAATTTTTTCTTCTTTTAATGCAGAAACAAGAAAATAAAAACAAAGGAACAGCAAAAGCATTCCTAATGGCTCTTTATCTGAAAGGCCAATCATTGTTCTTTGCAAAAATGCTGGTATTACAGCTAATAATGCACTTGACACTAAAGCAGTTTTCCAGTCAAAAATCTTCTTTACAAACAAAAAGAATACAATTATTATAAATGGAAAAAGAATTACAGGATAAAGCATATCAACTCTTAGAACACTAATTGCAGGATTAAAAATATGGATTATTTTATACATATAAGCAAGAAAATATGGTAAAAATCTAGATTCTGCTAATGTATTAAAACCCAAAGGAATATATCTTAAATTATCTATTAATGGCAAATATCCATGGTCAATTATTGTCTGCATATATCTTAAGAACAATGCTGAATCAGGATCAGCTGGAAGTGAATTTGCTTGTATTAATGGAATGTTCCTTGTTCTTATCCAAGTTCCAATCCAAATTATTATTAAAAGCAGGAAGTAGTATAAAATTTCAGGAGTTCTCCTAAAAACATCTCCAATATTTGCAAGGGCTTTTCCTTTTCTTATCTCAATATAACCCTTACTTTCTTGTCCTTCTTTTTTTTCTTGTGAACTTCCAAATATCTTTAAGAATCCATCAGATACTCTTTTTTTCCTATCTTCAATCTCTTTTAATTCCTCAGCCATTTTTCATACATACAAACAAAATTTAAAAGCCTTTCCAATTACCTAAAATTGTGTTTAAGCAAAGAAAGATGGAGTAACAAATACTTCAATAACTGTTCCAACAAAAAGCAACAAAATAGCAATTACAAGCAATATTAATGAGTCTTTCATTATTTTCTTGAATTTATCTTCTTCAAAATGATGTCTTATTACAGCAGTGCTAATAATTCCTCCAGCTAAACCAGCAACAAAATAAGCAAGAATTTCAGGTGTACCATGAATCATAAATCTTAAGAAACCAAATGGTAATCCATGCCATGTTTTTGCAAAAATTCCAATTGCAGCACCAATAACACTTGCATTCCAAGTTAATATGAAAATAGCTCCTGCACCAAAGAAAAATGAAAATAATATACTTAGAAGCATTACATTAAGATTATTAAAGAAAATTAATTTGAATTCTTTTGCAATATATTCTGCATTACTTGACAATTTTCCACTTATACTTGCTTCAACACAATTATCAAATTGAACTTCACTATAAGAATTTATTTGACAATATGTTTCTACTTGAGCTTGGAAATTAGTGTAAGAATGAGATGGTAATAATACAAAGAAGCCAGAAAAAGCAACAATAAATCCCAAAAATAAAAACATAAAAGCCATTAATGCTTTACTATGCTCTCTCAGCATAATTCTTTCTTCATTATATTGTATATCTTTTTTCTCTTCTAATCTTATTGTATAATAAACAAAGGGAATGGAAAACATAACAACAAAAAATACAGTAACCATGCTTATATGCTCTCTTAAAACAGGATTACTTGCAAAAAGCCAATTTGAAAGAAAAATTGCCAATACAGTATACAATAAACCAATAAAAAATAACTCCCATGGTTTTCTTTCTGCTTTTCTTGGATTAATTAATGATTCTAACATCCTCTTTTTTCTTTTTTATAAGTAGAATATAGAATATAAAAATGTTTTGAAACTTGAAAAGTTTTATTAATGTGGTTTTGTTCTTAAAATTATGAAATATGTAGATATTTATATAACAGCTAATAAAAAAGAGGCAAAGAAAATTGCCAAAGAACTTGTTAAAAAGAAACTAGCAGCTTGTGTTAATATTTTTCCAATAACAAGCATTTACAAATGGAAAGGTAAAATTATTGAAGATAAAGAATTAGCATTATTTGTAAAAACAAAATATACTTTATTTAAGGATGTAGAAAAAGAAGTTAAAAGATTGTGTTCTTATGATGTTCCATGCATTCTTTTAAGTGAAATAAAAAAAGGACATAAACCATATTTGAAATGGCTTAAAAAAGAAACAAAATAATTCTAAATCTTAACTTTCTTTACTTTTTTAATTTCAACATCACCCTTGTCAACTTTAATCTTTATTTCTTCATCTGGTTCAAATTCACCAGCTTCTGTAACTGATGGTGGAAGTATAATTCTGCCTGCTTTAATTAAAAGATTATCAATAAATTCTTTAGAATCTCTTCCTATGCTTGCTAAGTCAAAACTTTTTCCTTGCTTTTCTTTTTTCCCTTGAACAAATTCTTCTGTTTTCTTATACAAATAAGATGCAATTTTATCAGCAACATTTACTTCAGTTGCTTTTGTTAAACCAACAATTCCAGGAGAAAGATTAACTTCTGCAACAACTGTTTTTGTTGCTCCCTTAAGCATATCAACACCGCAAACATCTATTCCAAGTGCTCTTGCTGCTTTTTTTGCAATCTGCTTATCTTCGTATGTTAAATCAATTTTTGTCCCTTCACCACCAGAATGTATTCCTGCTCTTAATTCGCCTGCTTTAGCACTTCTTTTCATTGAAATAACTTCATTCCCAACAACTAAAGCCCTTATATCACTTGCACCACTTTCAACAAATTCCTGAATCATGTAAGGCTCTTTTAATTTAGAAAGCATATCAATTAAACTGTTTGCACTTTCCAAAGAATCAGCAAACATAACTCCTTTTCCATGTGTTCCACTTAATAATTTAAAAACAACAGGATAATTTACTTTAGTAACAATCTCTTTTGCCATTTCTGACCTGTAAACTAAATGTGTTGATGGAAAAGGAATTTTTTCTTCTTTTAATTTAACATGTGTTAGGAATTTATTATGTCCTATTAAAAAAGAATCATAAATTATTGGCATATATACTTTATCTTTCAATCCAATAGCAATACTGCAAAGCAAGTCAACGTATTTATGAGAGCCCCTTAGGTATATGCAATCATATTCTGATAGATTCTTATCTTCATGCATTACATAAGTTTCCTTATTAACATCAACTCTTATTTTTCTCAAGTCGAAACTGCTTACTTTATCAAAATATTTTGAAGATGCTCTTGCTATCATTTCACTGCTTTTACCTTTTAGACTAATAATAGCGAGTTTCATTTTCCCCTAATTTGTTTATTACTTTAGTATTGTTTTAAAGGATCTATTAAAAATTTACCCAATTTCAATACATTCTTACCTATTAACATATTGTACTTCATATGTTTCCTATTTGCAACATTGAAAAAGGCTTTTATTCTTTTCCCTTTTACTTTTACTGTAATTTTAATAACTTCTCTCTTTTCCCTTCCCATTGCACTTTTAATGATTGTTGTTTTTCTAACTGGACCAAGATTGTATTTCTTAACTAATACTTTGGAAATGCTGCTTCTTGAGGCTCCAGTGTCAACTTTTGCTCTTACTTTAACACTTTTTAATTTACCATCAGAGTCTCTTCTTATAATTCCAATAGTTTCAATTATTCCTAGAATCTTTCTTGCCATTTTTTTCTATAAGTTTCCTAAGATCATTTTCAATCTTTATCATTAAATCAAAATTTATAGAAATTGCTTTTTCAATTTCTTCTTTTGCTTCTTCAAGCTTTTTTACTTGCTTTTCAATTACTTTTTCAGCATCCTTGCTTTCTTTTTCAATAACAATTCCTTCTCCAACATTAACTAAAACTTTCTTGCTTTTTAATTCAGATTTTATAAAAACTCCTGGCCCAACAGAAGCAAGAATTTCTCCTTTATGCTTGCTGATTTCATTAACATTTTCTTTCAAAGCATGAAATGCCATCATCTGCTGTTCAACACTCTGTAAATATTGCTCAAGCTTTTTATTTTCCTCTTCAAGCATTGAAAATTCAACTACTTTTCTTTGTGTTTCTTGTTCCATTTTTTCTTTTCCTGTTTTTTACTTTTAAAACCAGCAGCTTCCAAAACTTTCATTACTTCATCATGTGGAGCATCTCTTTTTATTTCAGCAAATGACAAGGGTTCTAAATGTTTAATACTGCATTTTCTTTTCCTGCAATCTCCATCTACAATAACATAATCTTTTTCCATTTTCAAGACAATGCAGACTTTTCCTTTTTCTTTTCCTGCAATCTTTTTACAAATTAATCCTGTTTTGAACATTTTTTCGTTTTTGCGAAGATTTTCTTAAAAGCTTCATTTTAATACACCTTCATTGTTTTTCTTACTATTAAGCTGAATACAAAGCTAAAAAGAATATAAGTCCATATCCAATTCAAGCCCCATCCAACTAAAGGAATTGTTAATATTACACCAGCATTTTTGTATAAACTTGAAAGCCAGTAAAATATTATAATAATTGGCAAAAAGGTATAAATCATTGGTTTAAAAGAATGCTTCATGTACTCAAGATTTTTACTTGCTAATTCTTTTTGAATTTCAAGCATTTTTTCAGTATTTCCCTTATGCTCTTTGCTTCTTTTCTGCAAGTTTTTTAAGTCATCTTTTAATTCTTTCATTTCCCTTTGATTTGTTGTAATTTTGTATATGAATGTTATAAACACAGCTATGAGTAAAGAGGCTATTATTACAAATACTGCTGGATAATTCAAAGCTAATTCATTTATCATTTTATCAAAAAGGAATTTTTATTTAAAAATGTAAGTATTATTATTTACCAGTATATTTGTCTTTCCTATCTATAACTTCAACCCTATAATTTGTTAATCTTAATTCATTTGCCTGTTCTATCATATATCTCATAACTTCACCAAATGCAAAAGTTTTATGTTGCAAATGTGAAGCCCATTCACCACATTCACTACAAAATTTACCATTTACAGATTTAATAGATTGTTTTTCACTAATCTCTTGAGTATTGCCATTATTATATAAAATTTCATATTTAATATAAAATTCAGTTGGTGTTACATCTCCTACTGAACCCAATGCACATCTTATACCACCAGAACCTTGTTCACCAGATATTATAATTTTCTCTAAGCCAATACCTTTTTTCTTAGCTAATTCAATCTTATTTAATACAGTATAAACTCCCCCAATTATACTTGCCATGATATGAGGATAAGGGGGTTATTTAAAAATGTAAGGTTTTAAGGATTTACCTGACTATCCCCCTCCAACAATTTTAACATTTTAAGAACAGCTTTATCCACAAAAGATTTTGCAGTTGGAAAATCAAATCTATTCTCTCCTTTTTTGATAAACTTAACTATCCTTTTAAGCAATTCTTCATCTATTTTTACTTCTGCCATTTTCCTTTCTCTCCTTTATGCAAGATTTTAATTATCAATAATACAATCAAACAAATAAATCCAATAATCAAAGATAATCCCAACCACTTATTTCTTTCAACACTCTTTAACTTAATTAAAAATTCTTTTATCTCATTAACAACATTCTTTTCTTCTACACTTTCCTCTGGTTTTTTCTCAGAAACTTCTTTTCCCGGAATTTCTTCTACTTCTTTAACAAATTCCTCATAAATGCTTTTTACTGTAAAATTAGCTTTGTTACTTACTATTCCATTTAATTTAACAATTAAATCATAATAATTATCCTCAGTAACTTCAAATTTCTTTTCCTCTCCAATTCCTAAGATTGCCTGTTCAGGGATTGAACTTACATTTATTGTTGCTATTGTTTCTGTTAAATCCACTAAACCAATATAATGATACTCATTATCTACTTTAACTTGCAACCTGTTCTTTTTTGCAATTTCCTTTGTATAACCATTTACAAAATCATTATCATTAACAGCAATTGATGTCCAATACACAGAACCTCCTCCACCTCCTCCGCCACTGGAACCCCCATTAGATGGCGCAGTATAACTCACAGTAATTTTCCATGTCAAAGAGTTATTAACATATCCAACATAATCAGTACAATTCACACTCCAATTATAGTTGCCATTTGATAAACTCTTAGTAAATTCTTGAGAAGTATTTACTGTAATGCTTGATTCTGTTTGGTCTACTGCATTATTAACTATCAAACTGCAATTAGCAATAGCCAAGTCAGTAACATTATAAGTAAATGTTACAGTAGATGAAGAAGTCCATGTAGATGCATTACTTGGAGAAACTAAAGCAACAACAGGATAAGAAGTATCAATAGCAAAATTCCTTGTGGATGAATTAATGCAATTACTCATAATATCACATGCTCTTATTTTCCATTGATATCTTCCATCTCCATACATTGCAAGATTTTTTGTAAAAACATAATTTGTATTATTAACTCCTGATGCATTAGTCTCATTAGCATGCCATCCATTCCAATTACCATACAAAGTAACATTAGAAAGAGTAACATCATCATAAACAGTTGCATTAAAAACAATAGTAGCATTACTTGTGTTAAAACTTTCAACAGGTGAATTAAGTGTAATTGTTGGATCTGTTATATCTGTGGAAGTTGTGTAATTCTGCTCTTCACTCCAATTGCTTTTTGCTAAACCAGTATCAATTGTCTGCACACTCCAAAAGTATGTTGTGTTTGCTTGTAATTGCACATTCAAACTTATGCTCTTTCTCTGCATCATGTTCCCGAAATAGCCTGCTGTTGGATTACTGCTTCCACCATAAATACCACTTACAATATTATTCCCTCCAGAAGAAGTGCTAACTCTTAGATTGTAGTAAAGTCCTGATGTGTTTGTTTCTGTGTCACTTCCATTTCCCCATGTTAATGTGAAGATATTGTTTGCATAGCTTGAAGAGAAAGATGAGTTTGATGGGAGTGGGATGTTGTTTGGGATTGTTATGTTGTTTGTGTAGACTCTTGCAAGCACGATACCACTATTATTAGAACCTGTTTCAATTAAATCTAAGTCATAATCATTATCCAAATCAATCAAAACAATAGAGCTACCAGTTTCTAATGCTTCTAGATTACCCCATTCAAGCATATCGAGCACAAAATCTGTTTTGTTATTAATGTGAATGGAAGTAGCACCTTCCCTACCATTAGCAGCCAAATCCAAATCCCCATCATTATCTATATCGCCAAAAGCGAGAGAACCATAAAATAAACCACATAAACCAGTCCACTCAGTTTCATTTTTTAAGAATGTAGTTCTATTATTAATATAAAGAGTACAATGGTCTCCTCCAGCAGTTCCCATAACAAACAAATCCAAATCCCCATCATTATCATAATCACCCAAGGTTAGGGATGGCCATCCCAAAGGACCATAATTAGCGAAATCCCCTGCCAAAGTAGAATTCTCTGTTAATGTTGCACCATTGTTTGTGTAGATTTTAGCGTACATATTAATACTATAACTACCTATAAAAATTAAATCTAATTTACCATTATCATCAATATCACCAAAAGCAAGACCTGCACTTCCTAAACCATAACCAACAAGGGGCAGACTTTCCAACCAAGATGAATTCTTTGCAAAAGAAATCCCATTATTTGTATAGATTCCATTATCTGACGAAGGATTGGCTCCAACCAACGCCAAATCCAAATCCCCATCATTATCTATATCGCCAAAAGCAAGAGAACCAGCATATGCATCAATCTCTGTCAAATTCTGTTCCCATGTAGAATTCTCTGTTAATGTTGCACCATCATTAGTATAAATTCTAACATCTCCATTTCCTCCCCCAACATCTCCAACCAACGCCAAATCCAAATCCCCATCATTATCGATGTCGCCGAATGCCAGAGATCCGTAACCTAATGATGTCAAATTCTGTTCCCATGTAGAATTCTCTGTTAAGGTTATCCCATTATTTATGTAAATTCTTATTTTATCAGCAGTTGTACATGTATCAACACCTCCAGCAGTACAACCCATAGTAACCAAATCCAAATCCCCATCATTATCTATATCGCCAAAACTAATCCCACTATGAAATACACCAGTCAAATTCTCTTGCCAAGTCTGGTTTTCAGAAAAGTATCGTTGAGCACTTGCTAAACAAAAAAATAAAAAAATAAAAAAAACAAAGGTTAATATTACAAAAGTTTTTTTATTGAGAAGAATCATTTTTTCTTTGAATATTTGAAATAACTGTAGGAAATAATTGTAATACAAATCATTCCAGCAAGGATTAAGATAAACCATTGATTATTTGTGAAAAATTCTTTTGTTGTTCCTATAACACTTCCTGTAATGCCTGCTTTGGTAGTTAAATCTTTTATAATATTTGGTATTGCTCCCGTATATTTCAAATTGCTAGTTGCCTTATCACTATTTTCTAAAACAATTAAATTTCCTATAATCTCCTGTCCGTAATCCATCCAAACGCCCTTTGGATCAATTTCTATGCTTCTAACAATTGTGTAATTACCAACAGGCAAATTTGGTCTTAGTTCAACTGTAAAGTTAACTTCTGTATTAATCTGTCCAACTGTCTGAACTATTAGAGGATTGCAATAAGGAGTTTCAACTCCTGTTGGTTTTTCTCCCTGACTATAACAATTTGTATTGCTTGAATCTAAGAACCAGTAAGAAATTCTTATTGGTAAAAAGTCATCATATCCTTGTATTCCTTCAACAATACTATAACCTTCTTTGGTTGGCACATTAACAATATAATCAATAGAAAGATTTGAAGTAGCTGAAATAATATAATTTGTAACTTCTTCAGAAGTAATAACTGCTTGATCAGTCCTCTTAAACTGATTCCATATTTTTATTGTAGTTTGGTTGATATTAGATAATAAATTCAAAGCATGACAATCCCCTTCGTATAAACAAGTATAGATGGCTTCGATCCATGTGTGTTCTTCGATTGTTAGATAAGCATGATATGACATTACAACATCTACCGTCTTATCATTATCTGCGGTAAATGTTATTGTTTTGTCGTAAAAATAAGGATATGTGGCCTTTTCAAACACACACACAAAACTTCCAGGCAAAAATCCAGCAGGATAAGGAGAACTTACTCCACTTACACTCCAATCATTATCACAACTTATATCAAAATTTGTTATCTGACTTCCGTCTTCTCCACTTGTTACATTAAAAGTAATAGCCCAAACAACATCCAAGTCTGAAGAGTTTAATATTGCTCCATCCACTTGTCCATCATTAGGTGAAACTTGACACATCCAAGTATCTCCTGGATTTGTTTCTTGGCTTACTATTGTTGAGTTTTTTGTTATGCCATCTTTTGTATCTTGGTATCTTTGCTTGATTTGTTCTGGTGTTAGAGCATAAGAATAAATTCTTACTTCATCTATTGTGCCATTGAAAGATTCTCCCCACCTTATACTATTACCTATTTCAACTTGATAAGATTCTGGTTCGAAGCCTGCTGTAGTGCTATACTCCCCCATTTTTATCCCATTAATGTAAACCTTTAGAGTATTATCTTTTAAAGTGCCAACAACATAATACCATTCATTCACTGTTGGTATTGTTGAGTAGCTTGCATATCTCCATGTATCACCAAGAATATAACCACCAAAACTAAATTTATTAGCAGTATAAGTTAACAACCATCCCCTATAATATGATTTGAGCACAATTCTTCCACCATTAACAGAATCAAATTTAACCCAAGCTTCAGCAGTCATTTCATTATCAGTTGCTAAGCTATTGCTATAAGGAATTTCAATATAATCATTAACTCCATCAAATTCATAAGCTCCCCCTATTTTTCCTGTTGCTGAATTCCAAGTTGCTCCACTTACAATTCCATTATTATTTTTAGTTGAATAATCTTTTGTGTATGTTTCATTAGAGCCACCTTCAAAAGGCATATTAAGAACTGCAATAGGTTGAGAATTTTTATACCAGTTATAAATGTTTGTTACAGGATCATTATCTATGTCTTTTGTAGATTGATTATAACATGTGAGATTTTCATATCTGAAATTAGTTCCATATGTTGAAGATAGTAATGGTTGCGTGTGGGTTGGAGGAGTGTTTATAACATAAGATTCTTCTTTTCCAAAAGAATAAGTAAGTGGATTTTCCATCTTAATCCTTTCATCTCTTGCTACTTGCCATCCAGCATCTGAAAAATTATTGTTGAAAGTTGCTCTTAAACGGAAGGAAGTATTGGTAATATCTGGTGTTCCTGATGTATACGCACCACAATTATTTCCATCAACTCCAACTCTAAAACATGTTCCATCAGCAACATACCATCTCATCCCAAATTTAGCAGATACATTTTGGTAAACTATTACAACCCCATTCTGACTAATATTTTCAAAAGAAAAAATGTAAGTTTTGTTTTTTGACAATCCATTTTCATTCCATGCCCCAGTAGTATATAATGTCTCATTTCCAAAGAAGGCATAATCAAAATTGCGGTCAGTTGCATATTCGCCATCATTCCATGATGTTGTACCAATATAAATTGGCATAGAAGGATCATTTTTAACTGTCCATTCAACATAATAAGGATAGATTCTCAAAGTGACATTGCATGGAGCACTTATTTTGGCAGTTTGCACCATTAAAGCACCCTTAACATCAATTACTGAACTTAAATTACAAAATTTTAATGTTTGCGCATTATAAATAGTTATATGAGAAGTAATCCCTATAACATTTTTGGTTGTTGTGAAATTCCTTAATACTACACTATCATACCAATTGAATTGTCCCATTGAATTTCCCAATGAAATATTAAAAAGCATTGTTCTTGCAGGAAAGTCGCTGTTAATTTCTGTTGGATGTGATTGGACAAGATAAGAGTAGCTTGGCTCAGATGCTACAGAATTGTTGAAATAAAGAGTGTAGTTCTTGTGTTCGTTTGCTGTTAAATTAACCATAAACAAAACATTTGCTGAAGTGCAATATCCGGAAATATAAGTTTCATTATAAACTTGGGAAGTTAATTCAAATACATTTCCACTAGCATTCCATCCAGTCACCCTATACTCTTTAGAGCAATTTCCTGTTGTATAATTAGCCCAAACATCTGCTATCTCATTTATTCTTGCAACTCCCCCTGTTTCTTCTACCGAAATATTAATTCTTCTATTCCAACTTTCATTCCACCAGCCTTCAGGATTAATTTTCCAATTTCCACTAGAACCCCAACCATTATTTGTTTTTTCTATTGGTGTTTGCCATTTAATCAGGAATTTTCTTTTTTCTTTAGAGTTAAATTGTTTTTCCCCAGCAGACCATTTTATCTTTTCTGAATCTGGATTTGCAGTTAATTTTTCCAAATCTTCATAAGAAACAGTTTTTGTTCCTGTTTGAACTTGTTCACAATTTTCATAATGCTTTGTTCCATTTGTGGTTTCTTCATCATAAGGATTGCACTGTGTTTCATATGCTGGAACTTCCTTTGTTTTTGCAGCAAATTCATAAATTTCAACATTATTTGTTTTTCCTTTTTGTAAGTTTAAATCAATACCAACTTTATGATTTATTGAACTTTGCAGATTATTCTGGATTTCACAAGTTATTTCATGATTTATGATGCTATGCTTTTCATTGTAGCATGTTGTAGAAAAATCATTCTGAGCAGACAAGACAAAAGGAATGGCAACCAAAACTAAGAGAATTAAGAGAACTCCCACAAATACTAAAGCTTTACCTCTTTTATTCATTGTGATTTATAGTCATTAGTAGTCCCATATCTTATTTAAGCCTTTTGGTTATAGTTTGGTTGTTTTTTTGATAAACCTTTTCCTAAAAAGGTTTACTTCTCTATAAACTTCTTTAGAGAAGGATGCATATCCATGGCATGCTGGTGAGCTATTTCTTCGTATAATTTGTATACAATCATAACAGCCAACAAAATACCAGTTCCCATTACTAATGCTCCTAGCAAGTCTGCTACAGCTGCAAGCAAGCCTACTGCAATTCCACCCATAACAGTTAAAGGCATTATATATCTGTTTAATATTGCTTCTAAGATTCTCTCATCTCTTCTAAAGCCAGGAATTTGCAATCCAGATGCCATTATGTTCTTTGCTTGGCTTCTTGCATCCATACCAGCTGTTTTAACCCAAAATACAGCAAATAACACACTTCCTCCAACCATTAATAAAGTATAAACAATAGACTGCATAATAGCAATATTTGTTAATCCGCCTTTAACAGCTAATCCAACTAAACCCCCACTTAAAACAGCAGGAGGATTAGCCCAATCTGCAATAGCCTGCATCCAAGGAATCTTGCTTAAAGTGCTAAATAATTGTACATTTGCAAGTAAAGCAGCAACAAGGATAACA
>JAHJTU010000018.1 GCA_018829485.1 Nanobdellota archaeon
AGGGTTTTCTTCCTATACTTATTTCAGACAATTTTCCATGATGATATTCTTCCCTAAAACAAAGAATTCAAATTTTTCCCTTAGTTCTCTTGAATAACCTTTTGCTAAAGAAACACTTAAAACTTTGCTATTATACCTTTCAGATAACTTCATTGCTGGGATAAAATCTGCATCTCCCGAAAGAACAATAAATACATTTGATTTATTTTTTATAGCTTGTTCAACTAAGTCTATTGCTAACATAATATCAATACCCTTTTCTTTTTTCTTAACATTTCCAATAGCATCAAGTAAGTTTTGTTCTACTATTGGTTTACAAGTTCCACATAAATCCATGGAATCAATTAATTCTTTTTTTTCTTTTAGCAATTCTTTAGTAGAATGAACTTGTAGTTTTCTCGTATAAACAGAAAATTTTGGTAATTTCTTTAAATTATCAATAAATTTTAAATGAGAATAATAAAGCTCCTTTCCATCTCTTAATGTTGGCATTGAATTATAATATTTTACTTCTTTTAATAAAACTTTAAAGTGTTTACATATAAAATTTGTTAACTTTTGAAAATCCAAATTTTTTGGTTTTATCTTCATTTCTTTTAAATTATGATATAAATTATTTCCATCAATAAAAATAATTACTTCTTCCATATGAAATTTAGATTAGAAGACTATAAAAAGATTAAGATAATAAGAATATTTTAAATAAAAAAACCCGGCATTGTCCGAAAACCATACCGGGGACTTAATACTATCACTAATTGTCACAGGTATTTAAATGTTACTTTCATCTTTTCCTAAACCCCGCAACCAGCAAAGCATAACTCTGCCTTTAGATCTTATTTCATCTCTTCTTCTGTATAAAACCTACCTTGCTTTATTCTTTTTCTTGCAGCCTCTATTTCTTTAATGGTTTTCTTACTTAATCTTGGTTTTTTCTTGGCTTTTGCCATTCTTTTTAATCTTCGGTAGAATGAATTTTTATCAAGCTCTTTTTCCAGTTTATCTTGAGCGAGAATCTGTGCTCTTAATTTTCTTTCACACTTCTTGCAAAGCCATAAAGTCCCACCTATAAAAGAATAATGATAACCACTACCTTTATAATGTTTGCACTCTATATTTCTTTGTTTCATTCTTTTATATCCCTAAATCTTTTATTTAATAAAGATTCTATCGTGATGATCATAATCTTCTATTGTCACCACTTTATTATTTTCATTTATAGAATACGTAAGAACAAAACTCCCAATATGAGCTTCTCTTAAATTCTGCATCGGAGCTCTTAAAGGTTTAAAATGATGAGGATTATTTAATATTTCTTCAATCTTTTTCATAATTTGTTCATATCTTTTCTGATCTTTTTTATATAATTTAGAAAACTTTCTGTCAACATTATGCTTGATAGCTAAGGCATACATTTTAACCTCTTTTATTTTCCCTCATATCTTTTTCTGAGATTTTTGACATTGCCAATTTTAATAGCTTTCTCTTTCATAACTTTCTTCATTTTTTCAACCCATTCTGGCCTTAATTTTGGTTCTAACATTTCTTCTCCATACTCTTCTGCTATTTTATTTATGGCTTCTCCTTTATCTCTCATCCCATACTTAGCTTTAACTATATTAATTACTCTATTAGCCCTTTCATCTAGTTCAACAATTGCTTTTGGCATTTTCTTATTTTGAATAATTTTATATTAGTTTAAGTTATTTAGACTTATATAAAGGTTTCGTTTAAACCCCGCAACCAGCAAAACATAATGTCCAAGGTTTTCTTCCTTTTGTTAGGATTGTTATCATTTGCCTTCCGCATTTAGGACATGTTTTATCTGCTTTCTTTAAGTAACCTTGTTGCGGTAATGGAAATGTTATTGTGCATTTAGGATAACCACTACATGCAACAAATCTTTTTCTTGTTTTTTTGCTAATTCTTACTAACAAGTTTTCACCACATTCACACTTGCATAGAATATTATCTTGAAATTCTTTTTCTCTTGTTATTTTTAATGCATTTAATAAACCATTTCCAATTTTATCTTCATTATTCTTGAGTTGCTGGGAAATTTTCTCTAGGTTTTTTCTTGCACCTGTTAATATTTTTCCTTGCTCTTTCTCAATTTTACTCTTGTTCTTTTCTGACTGAATTTTCTCTAATCCTTCTTCAAATTCTCTTGTAAGTTTTTCATCAAGAATTAATGGAGAATATTTTTCTAATGTGCTTTCAACTGATAAACCAAGATTTGTAACAACAATGCTTCTATCTTTAATATAACCCCTTGTATATAATGTATCAACAATATTTGCTCTTGTTCCTTTAGTTCCAAGTTTTCTTTTTGTTAATTCTGTAATAATGCTTGCTTGTGTATATCTTTTTGGTGGTTGTGTTTGCTTTTCTTCTGTTTTTACATCTAAGATTTTTACTTTTCCATTTATATCTGGCAAAAGAATTTCATTTACCCTTGCAGGATAAACATCAAGCCATCCTTTTCTTTTAATTTTTAATCCCTTTGAAACAAATTCCTTTCCAGCAACTTTTACCGAGATTTTTTTGTTTTCTATTATGGCATCTTCTGCAAAGCATGCCATAAATCTTCTAATTATTAATTCATAAACTGCTTTTTCTGCTTCATTAAGCTTCTTAGGATTTTCTCCAGTAGGATATATAGATGGGTGTGCAGGATCATCTTGTTTTCCTTCAATTGGACTTCTTCTTGTTAATGCTTTTGCAAATGCAGGAAATTTTGCTTTTAATTTTTCTAAGATTTTTCTATAACCAATTGCAGCAGGAAGCTTTTGACTTGATGTTCTTGGATAACTAATAAGTCCTTCTAAGTATAATGTTTGTGCTATTTGCAAAGTTTCTGAAGGTGTTAATCCTAACACCCTATATGCTTCTGTTTGCAATGTTGTTAAATCAAAGGGTGCAAGTGGCTGCATTAAAACATCTTCTTTAGAAGTTTTTGCTTCTGCTGTTTTTCCTTTTAATTCCAAGAATGCATTTAGTTCTTCTTTTTTCAGAATATTTTTTGGATATACAACATTCACTTGTGTTTTTCCATCAGAAATAACAAGAAATACTTGCCAATAAGGAGTTGATTTAAATTTTTGTATTGCCTTTTCTTTTTCTGCTAATATTGCTAATGATGGCCCCTGAACTCTTCCAATACTTAATGTTTTGTATGTTCCTGCTTTCTTTATTGCCTGCATTAATGCTCTGCTCAAAGAAATACCATACATAAAATCAAGATTATGTCTTGTTTCTCCTGCAATTGCTTGTCCCCAATTAATACTTGTGCTTGCTTTATCATATGCATTTTCAAGTTCATCTTTAGTTAATGTAGAGAATTTCATTCTTTTTGCATCTTTTTGCTTGCACAGAAATCTTATAATATTATATCCAATTATCTCTCCTTCTACATCATAATCACAAGCAACAACAAAATCATCAGCATGTTTAGCTAATTGTTTTATAACAGAAGAATATTTTTGCGCAAAATCTCCTTTTTCTACCCATTCTAATTCTTTAACAGGATAAATGCTTGTTTTTTCTTTTTCTTTTAATCCAAATAAATGTCCTACTGCACATGCAACAATAATTTTCTTACCCTTTCTTGTTATCTCATAATATGGAACACCAGAAACACTCTGCTTTACAGGTGTATTATCTGCTAATGCTGATGCTATCTTCAAACTTGCTCTTGGTTTTTCAGTAATAACAAGTTGCATCTTACTTTTACCTCTTTTACTTTCCAAATTTTCTTATCTTCCAAATCTTCTGTCTCTTATTGTGTAGGAATTGACTGCTTTTAAGAAATCTTTTTTAGTTATTTCTGGCCAGAATTTCTTGCAAAAGTATAATTCAGAATAACTTCCTTGCCATAATAAGAATCCACTAGTGCGTTGTTCTCCAGATGTTCTAATAATTAAATCTGGTTCTGATGACAAGTAAAGATGTTTTTCTATTATTGCTTCATTTATTTTATTTGGAGAAATCTTTCTTTGTTTTACTTTCTCTGCTATACTTTTTAATGCATCAACAATTTCTGCTCTCCCACTATAAGCTATTGCAAAATTTAATTTATAATTATTGTAATTTTTTGTTTTCATTTCAAGTTTTTTCATAACAGCTTGAACATCTTTTGGCAGTAAGTGAGTTCTACCAACAAAATTTATTCTTACTTTATCATCTTCTATTTCTTTGTCTGTTAATAATGCTGTAAATTCTTTTTTGAATAAACTCATTAAATAATCAAATTCTTTTTTTGGACGATTAAAGTTTTCCAATGAAAATACATAAAGAGTTACTTCTCTAATTCCAGCATCTTTGCACCATCTTAAGAATTCTCTTACTTTTTTTGCCCCCCATTCATGTCCTTTCCATAGATTAAGCATTAATCTTTTAGCAAATCTTCTATTTCCATCAACAATAATTCCAAGATGATTTAATGAGTGTTCCATTTTTATATTTCAATTATTTTTCCTTTTCTTCCAACATTTATAAGTTTTGTCTTTCCAAGTTTTTCTTCCAAACCTTCAGCTTCATGAACATGTCCGCAAATTGCAATATCGGGCTGAAATTTTTTAATTGCATTTTTTACTGCTGTGCTTCCAGGAACTATTTTGCTTAATCCTTCCATTTTGCTTTCAGAAGGATGAACATGTGTAACCATTATTTTTTTTCTTAAGTTTTTGATTTTATCATGTCCTTTTCTTAGCAAGTATGAAATATCTTTTTCAGAAGTTTCAAAAGGCCCAATATTAGCTCCTCCACATCCAAAAATACCAACATCTTTTATTTTCAGTGAATAGCCATGCAAATTAGTTGCCCCATATAATTCTGCAAGAAAATCAGCAGTTGCAACAGTTTCATGATTTCCAGGAATAAGCAAAACTTTTTTCTTTGCTTTCACAAAAGGCCCAATAATTCCCTCTGTAGACATTTCAGCAAATGTTAAATCTCCTGAAAGAATAACTAAATCAACATTTTCTTTTTTTGCTCTTTCTGCAAGTCTTTTTGCAAGAGATTTGTCACCATGTATATCAGAAGCAGCAAGAATTCTTAATTTCTGATTTTCCTTTTTAATCTTACCCTTAGCCTTTGCTTTTACCATTTTATTCTTATTCTTGTATTTATTTTTCTTTTATCTTGATTTTGTCTTTTCCAAAATAACTTTTCAATGTTTTTGGGATTTTTATGCTACCATCTTTCTGCTGGCAATTTTCAAGTATTGAAATAATTACTCTTGGAACTGCTAATCCTGAACCATTTAATGTATGAACAAATTTCTTCTCTCCTTTTTTATTTATATATTTTATTTTTGCTCTTCTTGATTGAAAGTCAGTGCAATTACTGCATGAAGAAACTTCAAGCCATCCATTAAAAGGAGTATAAACTTCAATATCATAAGTTTTTGCAGATGCAAAACCTATTTCTTCTGCTGAAAGAATTTTTACTCTATATGTTAGTCCTAATTTTTTTAAAGTTTCAACAGCATCCTTTAATATCTTGTCTAATTCTTTAAATGAATCTTCTTGTTTTACAAATTTGAAAAGCTCAACTTTACTGAATTGCTTTACTCTGAAAAAGCCTTTTGTTGCTCCTTTTTCAACTCTAAAACAAGGCGAGTATGCTGTAACATAAATTGGCAATTCATTTTCATTCAAAAACTTTCCAGCATAAAGATTAAGTAATGGAACTTCTGATGTTGGAATCAAGTATAAGTTTTCTTGTGTAACAAACATATCTTCTTTGAATTTTGGCAATTGTCCAGAGTTAATCATTGCTTCTTCTGTGACAAGAAAAGGAACTGAAACTTCTTTGTAACCTTGTTTTTTTCTCATATCCAAGAAAAAATTAATTAATGCTCTTTCAAGTTTTGCTCCATCCCCAATTAAAGTGTAAAATCCTGTTCCACTCATGTTAACAGCAGTATCAAAATCAACAATTTTAAGATTCTTATTTAATTCTTCATAATTTTTCATCCACTTCTCTTTCTTCTCTTTTCCATGTTTTTCAACAATTCTATCTTTTTTTGGAAGCTTATCTATTAAATTAGGAAACTCCAAATCAAAATATTTCAAAGTTCTATCAAGAAGAATAATTTTTTCTTCTGTTTTTTTAACATCTTCAGAAATCTCTTTAGCTCTTTTTTTCTTGGTTTCTGCTTCCTGTTTATTATTACTTTTAATTGCTTCATTTATTGAGAGAGAAATCTTGTTTCTTTCATGCCTTAAAGAATCTAATTTTGTCTTAAGAAATTTCCAATCTTTTCTTAATTTTACAAATTCATCAACTTTCTTAAGCAATTCATTAAGCCCTCTTTCTTTTACAGACTTCTTAAGCAATTCAGGTTTTTCTTCAATAAGCTTTGCATCCAACATATACTTAATATAAAATTTATTTATTTAAACCTTGCTAATACACTTTAATCATTTCTATTTATTTGATATTTGGAAGAAATACATGCTGTTTTAATTCCTTAAAATCCTTCATAAGTGGCAGGTGTTCTATTCCTATTTTTCCAACATATAAATCTGTAAGATTTCCTTTTTTCAGAAATTCCTTTATCTTGAGATTTCCTGTTAAATATAGGTGGTCTTTTGTAAATGCTCCTGCATGTCCTGTATTTTGCAATCCCCTTTTAACTCTTAGGGTAATATTCCATGCATCTTCTTCTGAAAAATACTTTTCTAATTCAGCAAAAACATCTGCAAATCCTTTTTCTAATGCAAGATTTACTGCAATAATTCTTCCAGCATAAAGCTTTTTTATTTTATCATTCAAAAGATATTCTGCTTTTTCTTCATTTAATGTTGCTATTCCTTCTTCTGTTACTAAATAATTTGGAAA
>JAHJTU010000004.1 GCA_018829485.1 Nanobdellota archaeon
ACTATAAGGCAGAATTCTATAACTCATTCCAATTAGCAAACTCTCTTTTTTTGATTTGTTCTTTTGCTTTCTTATGAGATTCCATAAATTCCTTATTACTCATAAGTTCAATGGATTCAACAATAGCATCAAACTCTTCTTTTAATTTTATTAAATCAACAACAGCTTCTTTTTGTATGGTTATTGTTTCCATATTATGATTTACCTAAACAAGTATATAAATTTTGCTTTCTTTTATTTTTGGATGGTTATTTGAGTTATGGAGTTATTGAATAGATTTATTAATTTTTTGTTTCTGTATATAACAAGCTAAAGGAGATGGAGATAATAGAATGGTTATTGATATAAAGAAAGAAAAAGATAGAACAACAGTTCCAAAAATATGGGGTGGAGAAGACTGGATAGCTAATGATGAAGACACTAATTATTGCGGCAAGATTATTAGAGTAAATAAAGGATATCAATGTAGTTTGCATCATCATGTAAAAAAAGATGAAACATTTTACTTGGCAAAAGGCAAAATTCTCATGGAATTAGAACAAGATGGTAAATTAGAATCAGTAATAATGAATGAAGGTGAAGCATTGCATGTAAAACCAGGACAAAAACACAGATTTACTGGTTTAGAAAAGTATAATGAAATATTTGAATTCTCAACATACCATGAAGATTCTGATTCTATAAGAAGTATAGATGGTGGAAAAACAGATATTAGTGAAATACTAAAGTAAAGAGAGAAGAAAAATGGATAATAAAAGAGTTTTAATTACTGGTGCTGCTGGTTTTGTTGGAAGTAATCTTTGTTTAGAGCTTCAAAAACAAGATTATGAAGTTATTGCATTAGATATTTTTTCTAAAGGTAGTAAAAGAAATCTTTCTGGATTTGATGGTAAAATTATTGATGGTGATATTAGAGATTTTGATTGGAAGAGAGAAAAAGTTGATGCAATAATACATGAAGGAGCAATTACAGATACAACAATAAAAGATAGGGAAAAAATGTTTTCTGTCAATTTTCAAGCATTTAAGAAAATTATTGAGTATTGTAAGCAAAATAGAACTAATCTAGTTTATGCATCATCAGCTTCTGTTTATGGAAGAGGCAAAATTCCTATGCAAGAAGAGCAAGAGAAAGACATTCTAAGTTATTATGCAGAATCTAAATTGGAAATGGATATATTTGCTTCTGAGAATTTATCTTTATTTGAAGAAAGAGAATTAAAATTGGTTGGTTTACGTTATTTTAATGTTTATGGTCCAAGAGAAATGTATAAAGGAAAAATGGCAAGTATGATTTATCAACTTTGTTTGCAGATGAAATCTGGACAAAAACCAAAGGTATTCAAATATGGAGAACAAACACGAGATTTTGTTTACATTCAAGATGTTATTAATGCAACAATTCTTGCTTTAAATGCAAAAAAGAATGGAGTTTATAATATTGGAAGTGGAAAATCAAGTTCATTTAATAAAATAATTAAGGAACTTAACAAAAATTTAAATACAGAATTAAATCCAGAGTATATTAATAATCCATATTCACATTATCAAAATCATACGCTTGCAGATATTTCAAATGCGCAAAAATTTCTTAATTATCATCCAGAATATAGCATAGAAAAAGGGATTGTAGATTATATAAAATTCTTGGAGAAAAAAGAATAAGTATAAAATGGCAATGAGAGATTATTATCTTGATATTATAAAAAGATTTCCAGAAAAGAAAGTTCTTGTAATTGGTGATGTAATGCTTGACAAGTATATGTATGGAAAAGTTTCAAGAATAAGTCCTGAAGCACCAGTTGCAGTTGTTGAATTTTCTCATGAAGCTTATATGCCTGGTGGTGCTGGAAATACTGCTAATAATTTGGCTTCTTTAAATGCTCATGCATACTTGATTGGTGTTAATGGAAATGATGAAGCAGGAAAAATATTGAACAGAGAACTTAAGGAAAGGAAAATAGAATATTATGGTTTTTTAGAAGAGAGAGTTACAAATCAAAAAACAAGAATTATTGGTGAAAAGCAACAAATAGTGAGAGTTGATAGAGAA